>CAUSWS010000009.1:0-15542 GCA_963535265.1 uncultured Campylobacter sp.
GCCGCCCTGTCACGGCGGAGGTCGCGGGTTCGAGCCCCGTCCGCTGCGCCATCTACTTTTAAATTTTTCATATCCATTTTTATTTTTTTGTCTTTTTAAATTTAATGCAAAATTTTTATAAAAATATTCTATTAAATAATATGTAAAATAATACATAAAATATTTTCTTTAAAACAGATTGAATATATTTTCTCTATTAAAATTTTTTACTTTTATAGCTAAAATAACGATGAGAGCCTAATTTGGCTCGCGTTTTTAAATAAAAATATTTAAATTTTTAAACCTACTTATAAAACTATACTTTTTTATTTAATGTAAATTTCAATTATCTTTCATATCGTCATTAGCGAACTAAAATAGCAATTTGTCTTTGTCTAAGGCATATTTTAAAATTTAAAGTTAAAATTTGTTTTATCACGAAATATACATTTAAATTTTATGCTTTTGTAAGATAAATTTATCCTACTAAATAGTTAAATTTAGTCTCAAAAGCTTAAATTTTGGTGTAAATTCTATTTTTTCTCAAAAGTGATTACCGGCAAAGAAAAAATATTATTTTTTATCTTTTGATTATCAAAATATCAATATAATCGTGAAAATTTATAAAAGGATAATTATGGCACTTGAAAATGTACTAAGAGCGATCGAAGATATAAAAAATGGCAAAATGGTCGTAATGGTAGATGATGAAGACCGCGAAAATGAGGGTGATCTAGTCTTTTCGGCAGCTAGTAGCGATATGCAAAAGGTAAATTTTGCCATCACTCATGCAAAGGGTGTGCTCTGTCTTGCGATGGACGAGGCGAATGCAAAAAGGCTTGACCTACCGCTAATGGTAGCTAAAAACACTTCAAGCCACGAGACAGCTTTTACGGTTACGATCGACGCAAAAGACGCAACAACGGGCGTTAGCGCATATGAGCGCGATATGACGATCAGGCTTGCAGCAGAGGTCAGCTCAAAGCCTGAGGACTTTGTGCGCCCAGGACACATTTTCCCACTTATCGCCAAAAATGGCGGCGTGCTTGTTCGCACAGGCCACACAGAGGGCTCGGTCGATCTTTGCAAGCTTGCTGGCGTTAGCCCGATGGCTTCGATATGTGAGATCGTAAAAGAAGATGGCACAATGGCAAGACGTGACTATTTGGAGGAGTTTTGCGAGAAATTTGGGCTAAATATGATCAGTGTATCTGATCTTGTTGAGTATAGACTAAGCCACGAAAGCCTTATAAGAGTTGGTGAAAAAAGTGACGTTATGATCGCAGACTGCGCTGCAGCAAGATACGATATCGCCGATCACAAAGGTAAAATCCACTCAGCTTATCTTTTTGGCGAGCCAAAGAGCAAGGCAAATGTCAAATTTCAAAAGATCCTTGCCGATCACGAGCTTTTGAGCAGTTCAAAATATGATGAGCTTTTAAAAACTATCAAATTTCTAAGCCAAAATGGTGGAATTTTGATCTTTTTAGATAGTGACAACTCAAACACAAGCAAAGACTACGGCATCGGAGCGCAAATTTTAAATCACTTTGGCGTAAAAGAGATCGAACTTCTAAGCTCAAATAAAAATAAAGAATTTGTAAGCTTAGCTGGTTTTGGACTAAATATAGTCGGTTATAAGGAAATTTAAAGGAGATAAAATGAGCGAAGAGGCACAACGCAGAGCCTTACAAAATCAAATTTGGAGCATCGCAAATGAAGTAAGGGGTGCTGTTGATGGATGGGACTTTAAGCAGTATGTCCTTGGAACTTTGTTTTATAGATTTATCAGCGAAAATTTTACCGACTACATAGAGGCCGGGGATGAGAGCCTCGACTACGCTAGCATGGGCGACGATGAGATAGATGACGAGCAAAAAAGGGTTATCATAGAAGAAAAGGGCTACTTCATCTATCCTAGTCAGCTTTTTAAAAATGTCGTAAAAAATGCCTCAAATAATGAAAATTTAAATACCGATCTGGATCAAATTTTTAAAAGTATCGAAGGCTCAGCCGCTGGATTTGAGTCAGAGCAGGATATCAAAGGACTTTTTGCTGACTTTGATACGACTAGCAACAGACTTGGCAATAGCGTCGCAGATAAAAATAGAAGGCTTGCTGCTGTTTTAAACGGAGTTGCTGGGCTTGATTTTGGTGACTTTAAAGATAACCACATCGATCTTTTTGGCGATGCTTATGAGTTTCTCATCTCAAACTACGCTGCAAATGCTGGTAAGTCAGGCGGCGAGTTTTTCACTCCGCAAAATGTCTCAAAGCTCATCTCTGAGCTAGCCATGCACGGACAAGAAAGTGTAAATAAAATTTACGATCCAGCTTGTGGCTCTGGTTCGCTACTTTTGCAAGCTAAAAAGAGATTTGACAAGCATGAGGTAGAGCAGGGCTTTTTTGGACAAGAGATCAATCACACGACATTTAACCTTGCTCGCATGAATATGTTTTTTACACAACATAAACTACTCTAAATTTCACATCGAGCTTGGCGATACGCTTTTAGACCCAAAGCTTCAGGATGATAAGCCATTTGACGCCATCGTCTCAAACCCTCCTTACTCTATAAACTGGATCGGCAGCGATGATCCGACACTTATAAATGATGCTAGATTTGCTCCAGCTGGCGTGCTAGCGCCTAAAAGCAAGGCAGACTTTGCCTTTATCATGCATGCCCTTAGCTACCTCTCTGCAAAGGGGCGAGCTACCATCGTTAGCTTTCCTGGCATTTTTTATAGAGGTGGCGCAGAAAAGAAGATACGTGAGTATCTAGTAAAAGAAAATTTCGTCGAAACCATCATCGCCCTAGCGCCAAATCTCTTCTACGGCACATCGATCGCTGTAAATATCCTTGTGCTCTCAAAACACAAAAGTGAAAACAAAACGCAGTTTATAGACGCTAGTGAGTTTTTTGAAAAAAGAACGAACAATAACGTTTTAACAAATGAGCACATTAAAAAGATAGTAGAAATTTTTGCTAGCAAGGAAGAGATCGCTCACGTGGCTACATCAGTGAATAATGACACTATCGCTAAAAATGACTACAACCTAGCAGTTAGCTCCTATGTCGAGCCAAAAGATACACGCGAAAAGATAGACATAAACGAGCTAAATTTACAGATAAAAGATACTGTGGCTAAGATATCAAATTTACGCTCGCAGATAGATGACATCATCGCGCAGATAGAGCTGAACGGCGAGAGATGAGTAAAATTTTTGATCTTATAAATGAGCTTTGTCCGAATGGGGTTGAATTTAGAGAGCTTGGGGATATTTGCAAGAGTTTAGCAAAAGGCACACTTAAACAAGAAGATTTAGTGGACAAAGGAGCATATCCAGTTGTTAATTCAAGTAGGGATTACTACGGGTTTTATGATAAGTACAATAATGAAGCCAATGCTTTTACAGTTGTCTCACGAGGCGAATATGCTGGTTTTGTAAAATTTATTGATTGTAAATTTTGGGCTGGTGGATTATGCTATCCTTATACTTCAAACGACGAGGAGTATGTTTTAACTAAATTTATATTCTATTTTTTAAAATCGATTGAAAAGAAAAATATGGATATTTTGGTTGCTAGAGGAAGTATTCCTGCGCTCAACAAAAGCGATATTGATAAAGTTAAAATTCCTGTACCTCGGATAGAAGTGCAGCGTGAAATAGTCCATATCTTGGACTCTTTTACTTCTATTACAGAAGAATTAACAGCAAAACTTACAGCAGAGCTTACAGCTAGGAAAAAGCAGTATGAATTTTACCGCGACTTTCTTTTAAATTTTAACGAAGATCAAAATGAAATTAAATGGGACATTATAGACAATATTTTTATTATGAAAAATGGCTATACACCTTCAAAAGCAAATAAAGATTTTTGGGAAAATGGAACTATATCTTGGTATAGAATGGAGGATATACGTGAAAATGGTAGAATCTTATCTGAGTCCATACAAAAAATAACACCTCAAGCTGTTAAGGGAGGTAAATTGATCCCTAAAAATTCAATTATTGTCGCGACTACCGCGACTATTGGCGAGCATGCGCTCGCAATCGCTGATTCATTTTTAATGAATCAGCGATTCACGTCTTTTACAATACGTGAATTGCTAAAAGACAAACTTGATATCAAGTTTGTCTTTTATTATTTCTTTAAAATTTGTGAATGGTGCAAACAAAATACAAATTCTAGTTCTTTTCCTTCAGTTGATATGGCTAAACTTAAAAAAGTAAAATTTCCTATCCCATCACTTCAAACACAGCAAAAGGTTGTTGATATCTTAGATAAATTTGATACGCTTGTAAATTCTATAACTGAGGGCTTGCCACGAGAGATAGAGCTAAGGCGCAAGCAGTATGAGCATTACAGAGAGCTGCTTTTAAATTTCAAACCAAAAATGACAGCATAAAGGCGTAAAAATGATAGAGAGTAAAACCATACTTGAGTCAGAAAATTTCATCGTTTTAGATAAATATGAGAGATTGCCTCAGTCTTCAAGCTACCAAAGCGAAGCGGATATGGAGCGTGAGCTTATAGCAGACCTTGTAAAACAAGGCTATGAGTATAAAAAAGATATAAACTCCCAAACGGCACTTTTGCTAAATTTAAAAGAGCAGCTAGAGAGGCTAAATAACGTTAAATTTAGCTCGTCTGAGTGGAAAAGGCTAGTTGAAGAGTACATCGACAAACCAAACGATGGCATAATAGAAAAGACCCGCAAGATACAAGATGATCACATATATGATTTTGTTTTTGATGATGAGCATATACAAAATATCTGCCTTATCGATAAAAAAGATATCGCTAAAAACAGCTTGCAGGTGATAAATCAGTTTGAGCAAACTGGCTCATCGCACAACAGATATGATGTCACTATACTTGTTAATGGCTTGCCGCTTGTGCAAATAGAGCTTAAAAAGCGAGGCGTGGCGATAAGAGAAGCCTTTAATCAAATTCATCGCTACTCCAAAGAGAGCTTTAACTCATCAAATTCTCTCTTTAAATACTTGCAAATTTTTATCATCTCAAATGGCACAGATACAAGATACTTTGCAAATACAACCAAGCGGGATAAAACCAGCTTTGACTTTACTATAAACTGGGCAAATTCAAAAAACGAAGCCATAAAAGATATAAAGGACTTTACAGCTACATTTTTGGCGAAAAATACACTTCTTAGCATACTGAGCAAATACTGCATCTTTGACACAAATAACACCTTGCTTATAATGCGTCCTTATCAGATAGCGGCGACTGAGCGCATACTTTGGAAGATAAATAGCTCGCATAATGCCAAATGCTACGCAAAGCCAGAAGGTGGCGGCTTTATATGGCATACGACAGGATCTGGCAAGACGCTAACTAGTTTTAAGGCAGCTAGGCTTGCTACGCAGCTTGAATTTATAGATAAAGTCTTTTTCGTGGTGGATAGAAAAGACCTTGACTATCAGACTATGAAGGAGTATCAAAAATTTTCAAAAGATAGCGTAAATGGCTCAGCAAGCTCAGCAGAACTAAAGCGAAACACTCAAAAAGATGACGGAAAGATCATCGTAACAACTATACAAAAGCTAAACAATCTGATGAAAAACGAAGATGATCTAAGCATATATCAAAAAGAGGTTGTTTTTATATTTGACGAGTGCCACAGGTCTCAGTTTGGCGAAGCGCAGAAAAATTTAAAGAAGAAATTTAAGAAATTTTATCAGTTTGGCTTTACTGGAACGCCGATATTTCCTCAAAATGCCATCGGAGCAGAGACGACGCAAAGTGTCTTTGGAAGTTCGCTTCATGAATATGTGATAGTTGATGCTATAAGAGATGAGAAGGTGCTTAAATTTAAGGTTGATTATAACAACGTCGTGCCTAAATTTAAGAGCATAGAGACAGAAAAAGACGAGCTAAAGCTAAGTGCGGCTGAGAATAAAAGTGCATTTTTGCACCCTGAGCGTATCAAAGAAATTTCAGAGTGTGTGCTAGAGAAATTTCATCAAAAAACTCACCGCTTAAACGCAAGTGGCAAGGGCTTTAACGCTATGTTTGCAGTAAGCTCGGTAGATGCAGCGAAGCTTTATTATGAAGCGTTTAAAAATTTACAAAGTAACAAAGAGCGAGCTTTAAAGATAGCGACAATATTTTCTTTTTCACAAAATGAAGAGCAAGATATGGTTGGTGAGATAGCTGATGAGGGCTTTGAGCCAGAGGCGATGGACGTTGGCTCAAAAGAGTTTTTAAACAGCGCGATAAAAGACTACAATGCCTACTTTAAGACAAATTTTAGCGTTGATGGTGGGTCGTTTCAAGACTACTACCGAGATCTAAGCGAGCGCACAAAGAAGCAAGAGATCGATCTGCTCCTAGTTGTTGGCATGTTTTTAACAGGATTTGACGCGCCTTGTCTAAACACGCTCTTTGTGGATAAAAATTTACGCTATCACGGGCTCATACAAGCGTACTCTAGGACAAATAGAATTTATGGTGCTACAAAAACTTTTGGCAATATCGTGACATTTAGAGACCTAGAAAAAGCGACAAAAGATGCTATAACTCTTTTTGGTAAAGGCAGCACCAAAAGCGTCATACTCGAAAAAAGCTATAAAGAGTATATGGATGGCTTTACAGATGCGGTATCTGGCGAGGCAAGAAGGGGCTTTGTGGATGTAGTAAGCGAGCTAGAGGCGAAATTTCCTGATCCTACTAAGATAGAGACGCAAAAAGATAAGAAAGAATTTGTAAAGCTTTTTGGAGAGTATCTAAGGGTGGAAAATGCTTTGCAAAACTACGATGAGTTTGTGGCATTAAGGGCTTTGCAAGATCTAAATTTAGACGATGAAAAAGCAGTTTGTGAGTTTAGGGATAAATTTGGCTTAAGTGATGAACAAATCAAAGAGATGCAAAGCATAAAAGTACCAAATGCAAGGGCTTTGCAAGACTACCGTGGGACATATAATGATATAAGAGAGTGGCTAAGAAAAGAAAAGGCTGGCGAAGAGAAGGAAAAAGAGAGGATAAACTGGGATGATGTGGTATTTGAGGTTGATCTGCTAAAGTCTCAGGAGATAAATTTAGACTATATTTTGGGTTTGATATTTGAGCATAATAAAAAGATAAAAGATAAAGCAGCCCTTACCGATGAGGTGCGCCGCATCATCCGCTCGAGCTTGGAAAACCGCTCAAAAGAGGGGTTGGTGGTTGATTTTATAAACCAAAGCGACTTGGATAAATTTAAAGATAGGGCCAGTGTGATAGAAGAGTTTTTTAAATTTGCAAAAGATGTGATGAAAAAAGAGGCGGACGAGCTTATCGCTTCTTTAAATTTAGATGAGGCTGGAGCAAGAAGATTTATAAGCTCGTCTTTAAAGAGTGGCTTTGTTAGTCAAAGTGGAACGCAAATAGGCGAGATGTTGCCGACTAATATCGGTCCTTTAAATAAAAACTATCCAATAATAAGGCAAAAAGTGATCGATGAGATCTCGCATTTTGTTGATAAATTTAAAGAGGTTGGCTCGTCGGTTTAAGAGGTACTTTTAAGCAAAATTTATAGTTTTGCATTTGGCTTATTTGTGCTTTGCTTCGTGCTCTAGTAGCCAAATTTTAGTTGGCAGACCCTCGCCGCCTGAGTAGCCACCAAGGCCGCTGTGAGAGAGCACTCTGTGACAAGGAACGATGATGGGCACTGGGTTTTTGGCATTTGCTGAGCCTGCTGCTCGGTAAGCGTTTTTATGGCCCGCAGCAAGTGCTAGAGCTGCGTATGTGGTCGTTTCGCCGTATGGCACTTTTTGTAAAACGTCATAAATTTTGGCTCTAAATTTGGTTGTTTTTATATCAAGCCTTACGCTAAATTTTTTAAGCTCGCCCTTAAAATAGGCTTCTAGTTCATCTAAACACAGCTTTAAATTTTCATCTTTTACCGCAACTTTTTCAAATTTATCTACAAAATTTATCTCGCAAATTCCATTTTCACTAGCAACGATCTCTAAAATTCCAATGGGCGATTTTAGGTAGGCTTTTGACACATTTGCTCCTTGAAATTTGAAATTTTGGGCAAATTTTACTTTAGATTGTTTTGCTTTTTGATAAAATGCAAGCAAAATCAGCGATTTTGGACTAAAAACGAGCAAAATCACAAAGGAAATTTATGAGCTTTTTTACCGACTACGAAAAACACGTGAGTGAGCGAGAAAAAGAGGGCGTGCCACCGCTTGCGCTAAACGCCAAGCAAACAAGCGAAATCTGCGAGCTAATGAGACTTGCTGGCAACTCTAGTGGCGATGAAAAGGCGCAAAACGAGCTAAAATTTCTTATAAATTTGCTTACAAATCGCGTAAATCCTGGCGTTGATGATGCGGCAAAGATAAAGGCGGAATTTCTTGGCGAGGTGATAGACGGGCTTAAAATAGACGGGCTTGATGCGGTTCGTGCCATTAAAATTTTAGGCAAGATGCTTGGCGGATATAACGTGGAAATTTTGGTGCGAGCGCTAAAAAATAGCGACGAAACTATCGCGCAAGCCGCCGCAAATGAGCTAAAAAACATCATTTTGGTGCATGAGCATTTTGACGAGATCGCAAAGCTAGCAAGTAGTAATAAATTTGCAAAAGAGGTGCTTGCTTCTTGGGCGAATGCGGAGTGGTTTACACACAAAAAGACGCTTGATGAGTGCATAAAGGCGGTCGTTTTTAAGGTGCCTGGCGAGACAAATACTGATGATCTAAGCCCAGCTAGTGAGGCATACACAAGGGCTGATATACCACTTCATGCTAAAGCAATGCTGGTTAAAAAGATGCCTGAGGGTTTAGAAATCCTAAAAGAGCTAAAAAGCCTTGGCAAGAGCGTGGCGTATGTTGGCGACGTGGTTGGCACTGGCAGTAGTAGAAAGAGCGGTATAAACTCTATCCAGTGGCACCTTGGCGATGAGATAGAGGGCGTGCCAAACAAAAAAACTGGTGGCATCGTGATCGGCACGACCATAGCTCCGATATTTTTTAACACCGCCGAAGATAGCGGCGCACTGCCGATAGTTGCAAACGTAAATGAGCTAGAAATGGGCGATGAGATAGAAATTTGGCCATTTAAAGGCGAAATTTACAAGCTTGCAGGCAACGAAAAAAAGCTCGTGGCAAATTTTAAACTAAGCCCAAACACCTTAAGCGACGAGATAAGAGCGGGTGGCAGGATACCTTTGATGATAGGTAGGCAGGTGACTAAAAAGGCTAGGGAGGTCTTGGGGCTTGGCGAGGAGGAAATTTTTATAAAGCCAGATCAGCCAAAAGAGCTAGGCGGTGGCTATACGCTCGCTCAAAAGATGGTCGGCAAGGCTTGTGGCAAGGCTGGCGTGAGAGCTGGGGCTTACGTGGAGCCTGAAATTTTGACCGTTGGCTCGCAAGATACCACTGGGCCGATGACTAGAGATGAGGTAAAAGAGCTTGCCAGCCTTAGTTTTGGGGCGGATTTTGTCTTGCAAAGCTTTTGCCACACGGCTGCTTATCCAAAGCCAAGCGACCTTGAGATGCAAAAGAGCCTGCCAAAATTTATAAATTTACGTGGTGGTGTGAGCCTAAAACCAGGCGACGGCGTCATCCACTCGTGGCTAAACCGCATGGTCTTGCCTGACACGGTGGGCACTGGCGGCGATAGTCACACGAGATTTCCTATTGGCATTAGTTTTCCAGCTGGCAGCGGTCTGGTGGCCTTTGCAGCGGTGCTTGGGATGATGCCACTAAATATGCCTGAGTCAGTTTTGATCAAATTTAAAGGCGAGCTAAAAGAGGGTGTGACGCTTCGTGATCTAGTCAATGCGATACCTTATTTTGCGATCAAAAAGGGGCTTTTGAGCGTTGAGAAGAAAGATAAAAAGAACATTTTTGCGGGTAAAATTTTAGAGATCGAGGGGTTAGAGAGCCTAAAAGTGGAGCAGGCATTTGAGCTAAGTGACGCTTCGGCTGAGCGCTCGGCGGCTGCTTGCGTGGTAAATTTAAGCGTTGAAAGCGTCGCTGAGTACGTTCGCTCAAACGTTGCGCTAATAGAGGCGATGATAAAAGCAGGCTATGAGAGCCGTGAGACGCTTGCTAGGCGAAAAGATAAGATGCAAAAATGGCTAGAAAATCCAACCCTTTTAAGAGCCGACAAGGACGCAAGTTACGCTGAAATTTTAGAGATCGACCTAGCTCAGATAGATGAGCCGATCCTTGCCTGTCCAAACGACCCAGACGACGTAGCGACGCTAAGTGAAATTTTAGCTGATAGCAAAAGAGCGCACAACATAGACGAGGTCTTTGTGGGTAGCTGTATGACAAATATCGGCCATTACAGAGCACTTGCTAGAATTTTGGAGCGTGAGAGCAAGCTTACTACTAGACTTTGGATCGCACCGCCAACGAAAATGGATAAAAAAACGCTTGAAGATGAGGGTATTTATGAGATATTTAAACGGCTAAATGCTAGGACAGAGGTGCCAGGCTGCTCGCTTTGTATGGGTAATCAAGCAAGGGTGAACGACAACGCCGTCGTCTTTTCAACCTCGACTAGAAATTTTGACAACAGAATGGGCATGGGTGCAAAGGTCTATCTAGGAAGTGCCGAGCTAGCCGCTGTATGTGCGCTACTAGGGCGTTTGCCAAGCGTTAGCGAGTATAAAAAGATAGTAAGAGATAGCCTTAGTTTAAACAAAGATCAAATTTATAAATACCTAAATTTTAATGAAATAAGCGAGTTTAGTATATAAATTTGTTACAATATCGCGAAATTTTAAGGAGCTTTGATGAAAAAAGTAGCTTTTTTTCTCTTTTTTAGCAGTTTGCTTTTTGCAAATTTGCATGCACTAGAATGCGGCGATTTGGCTAAAAAAGAGAGCTTTAAAACTACTCCAAACGAGCTTGCTTATGCGAATGAGGGGCTGTTTTTTTGTGATGGTTCGCTTTTAAATTTAAAAGAGGTAAAAGAGCTTTTTGACGCTAGTGTGGCAGTTAGAAGTGAGTCTCAAAGCTGCGTTGGCGAGGGCGTTTATAGAGAAAATTTAAATAAATTTAGATGGAACTTGCTAAAAGCCTCGTTTGCACCTGAGCTTTATCAAAAAGAGCTTGAAAAACCAGAGGTCGCAGAAGCTCAAAAAGACGCTCAGATGGAGTACTTTAGATACTGGGCGAATGAGAGCTTGTTTAACTTTTTAAAATATAAAAATTTTTTAGAAGCCTATAAAAACGCACAAACTCCGCTAGTTAAATTTTATGAGGCTTTAGGTATTGATAGTGCAAGTGCCGCTTACTACGCTACTAGCGTGATAAATGAGTTTCTAAACTTTAGCGTTGGTAAAAAGGTAAATAAGGCTAAAACTCTAACTTCTGAGCAAAAGATGATGTCTCAAAAGCTAAGTCAAGATGAGCTAGCAAATTTGCTCTACTCCAAAAATTACAGCACCGCTGAGCTTACAAATTTACTTGATATCGCACTGCTAAATGACAAAAGTAGCGAGATGATAGAAGAGATCATAAGGCGTGGGGCTGATGTTAATTTGGGCGATGAGACGCCGCTCTTTTTTGCTCTTAAAAATTTAGAAAATGTAAAAATTTTGCTTAAAAATAGAGCCGATGTGAATCATAAAAATTTCTTTGGAAAAAGCGCGCTTTTTTATGCTGTGCAGTTTGAGGATGCGCCTCTTTGTGAGCTTTTGCTAAAGAGTGGGGCAAATGCAAACGAGAGCTATATCGACGAGCAGTCTAAGATGAATATGATAAATTTAGGCATGATGCAAGTAGAGGATACGTGCGGCCTAGAGCATACAAACAGAAGCGTTTTTATGCATGCAGCGGCTCACGCGACACCAGAAATTTTAAAGCTTTTGATAGATAACGGCGCTGACATAAATGCTACTGACGATGCTGGATTTAACGCGCTTGATTATGCGATTAAAGATAAAAACGAAAAAAATATTAAATTTTTAGAAGAGCTTGGTTTAAAGCCAAATTTTAATTAGGAAGAGATATGAAAAAGACAGCTTTTGTGACAGGTGCGACATCTGGCTTTGGCGAGGCGATCGCTAGACGACTCTCTAAAGAGGGCTACAAGATAGTCGCTCTTGCAAGGCGCGAGGATAGGCTAAAAAAGCTAGCAAGTGAGCTTGGCGACACGCACATCATCGTAGCTGACATACGCGATAAAGAGGCTGTTTTTGACGCAGTTGATAGCCTGCCTGATAAATTTAAAGACATCGAAGTGCTTGTAAATAACGCTGGGCTTGCCTTGGGACAAGAAAAGACGATAGATGCGAAGGTAGAGGACTTTGAGGCGATGATAGACACCAACGTCAAGGGTCTTATCTACTCGACAAAGGCGGTTTTGCCGCTACTTTATAAGCAAGAAAAGGGCTATATCTTTAATCTTGGCTCGACAGCTGGCTCATGGCCATATCCTGGCAGTAATGTTTATGGCGCTACAAAGGCCTTTGTAAAGCAGTTTAGCTTAAATTTAAGAAACGATCTAGTTGGCACAAATATAAGGGTGACAAACATCGAGCCAGGGCTTTGCAAGACTGAATTTAGTGAGGTTAGATTTAAGGGAGATAAGGCAAAGGCTGATAGCATCTATGAACATACAAATTTCATCACAGCTGAAGATATAGCGACCATTTTGCTTAACTGTCTAAATATGCCACAAAGCGTAAATATAAACAGGGTCGAAGTCATGGCAAATACGCAGACTTGGGCTGGGCTTGCGATAGAAAAATTTTAAGGAGTTTATGTGAGACAAATTTTATTGTTACTATTTTTTAGTGTCGCGCTTTTTGGAGTTGATCCAGAAGTCGCAAAAAGAAACGCACAAATTTACGGCGTTTTCACGCTTATACCACCAGTTGTTGCAATAGCGCTTGCTTTTATCACAAAAGACGTTATATTGTCGCTATTTATCGGTGTTTTTAGTGGAACTTTTCTTATAAATATCGTTAATGAAAATGTATTTATGGGCATCATCAAAGGCTTTACAGGCATCGTTTCAAGAGTGGTTGAGTCGATGGCTGATAGCACTGATGCTGGCATCTTGCTTCAAGTGCTTTGTATAGGTGGCGTGGTCGCACTTATCACAAAGATGGGCGGCACAAAGGCGGTTGCTCTTTGGCTTAGCAAAAAGGCAAAAACTGGCGTCTCAGCTCAAATTTCAACTTGGCTTATGGGTATCTTTGTATTTTTCGATGACTATGCAAACGCCCTAATCGTTGGCCCTATCATGAGACCAATAAGCGATAAATTTAAAATAAGCCGCGAAAAGCTAGCCTTCATCATCGACGCTACTGCAGCACCGATTGCTGGTATCGCTATCATCTCTACATGGGTCGGACTTGAGGTTTCGCTCATCGAAAAGGGCTATGAGCTTATCGGCGAGACTGGCACAAACGCTTATTCTATATTTATCGAGACCATTCCATATAGATTTTACAATCTCTTTATCTTATTTTTCATTGTCTGCACTGCCTTGATGCAACGCGAGTATGGTCCTATGCTAGCAGCTGAAAGACGCGCTAGAAAGGGCGAGCTTCACTCAGGCAAAACTCAAATTCAAGACCTTGAAGATAAGACTCTTGAGCCAAAAGAGGGCGTAAAACTAAGCGCTTCAAATGCTATCGTGCCGCTTCTTGTGCTAGTTATCGGCGCATTTACTAGCTTTTATTTTAGCGGTCTTGCTGCGCTTGAGGGCGATACTCTTAAAAATGCACTTGCAAATCCACTTTCGTTTTCAACATTTAAAGATACTTTTGGTGCAGCAGACTCTGCTACATCGCTATTTCAAGCAGCGCTGCTAGCTAGTATCGTGGCTATCGTCATGGGCGTTTGGCGTAAGATTTTTGATGTAAAAGAGGCCATTAGCACATGGGTAAAAGGCTGGAAAACTATGATCATCACAGTTGTTATCTTACTTCTTGCATGGAGCCTTAGCGCGGTTATCAAAGAGCTTGGCACTTCAAGATATTTGGTCGATCTACTAAGTGACTCAACGCCTAAATTTATCCTGCCAGTGGCTGTTTTCATCCTTGGCTCATTTATCAGCTTCTCAACTGGCACAAGCTACGGCACAATGGGCATCTTGATGCCTTTAGCTATCCCGCTTGCTTATGCAGTGGGCAAAAACTACGGCCTAGAGGGCGACGCGATGCACGCTTATATGATCGTAAATATCTCAAGCGTGCTTACTGGCGCTATCTTTGGTGATCACTGCTCGCCGATCTCAGATACTACGATACTCTCATCAATGGGTGCAGGATGCAGCCACATCGACCACGTCTCAACGCAGATGGTCTATGCACTTAGCGTTTGCGCGGTTTGTGTGCTTGTTGGCTACTTGCCAGTAGCTCTTGGTCTTAGCGTTTGGATCGCACTTCCTTGCGGATTTTTAGCGATCTGGGCTTTGGTTAGATTTGTCGGTAAAAAAGTCGAAGAGAAAGCGGCATAAATTTGGACTGCAAATACTTAAAAGAGTGCGGATCATGCACTCTTTTTACCCATTATAGTGAGCAAATTTCATTTAAAACTGATCTTATCAAGCAAAATTTCTCCCCATTTTATGATGGCAAATTTGATGTTTTTAGCTCAAGCCCAAAGTACTACCGCACGAGGGCTGAGTTTGGCATCTGGCACGAAGGCAGCAAGCTTAGCTACACGATGCACGCAAGCGAGAAGGGCAAAAGGGTCTTTATAGATGAGTGTCCAAAGGTCTGCGAGCAAATTTCAAATTTCATGCCAAGGCTACTTGAGAGCTTACAAAATGATGAAATTTTGCGAACAAAGCTCTTTGGAGTGGAGTTTATCGCCTGTAAAAGCGGCACCTTAGTCACGCTTCTTTATCACAAAAAGCTTGATAGTGAGTTTGAAGCGGCGATGAAAATTCTAGCTAGCAAGCTTGATGTCATGATCCTAGCTAGATCACGTGGTCAAAAACTGCTAAGTGGCGAGCTAAATTTAGTTGATGAGCTAAATGTTGATGAGCAAATTTATAAATTTAGCCTAAGTGAAAATGCCTTTATCCAGCCAAATAAAGCGGTAAATGAGAAGATGATAGCTTGGGCAAAAGAGTGCGTGCAAGGTGGCGCTGACCTGCTGGAGCTTTACTGCGGACATGGAAATTTTACTATCCCACTTTCGTTTAAATTTAAAAATGTCCTTGCCACTGAAATTTCAAAAAGCTCGATCGCAAATGCCCTTAAAAACTGTGAGCTAAATGAGGCAGAAAATATCAAATTTTTACGCATGGACGCTGATGAGCTGATGAGTGCATTTGCTGGCGTTAGGGAGTTTAATAGGCTAAAAGATATAAAATTAAGCGACTTTAACTTCTCGCACGTCCTTGTCGATCCACCTCGTGCTGGACTTAGTGAAAGTGTTGTAAATTTTATTAGAAATTTCAAAAACATCATCTACATCTCGTGCAACCCAGAGACGCTAAAAGAAAATTTAAATGAGCTTACTAAAAGCCATAAAGTGATAAAATTCGCGCTCTTTGATCAGTTTGCCAATACTTATCACATCGAGTGTGGCGTGCTACTAGAGGCAAAAGATAAATTTTAAAAGGAAAG
>CAUSWS010000010.1:0-15071 GCA_963535265.1 uncultured Campylobacter sp.
TTCCATAACTAAAAGCATCAAGGCAGGTTGGCACTTTTTCGATGCCCTCTGGCTCGCTCATAAACTCTAAATTTTGCCTTTGCGCTGTGATCTTAAACATATCAAAAACGATCTTTGAAACGTCATTTAGCCCAGTTAGCTTGTCAGTCTTTTCAGCGTTAAAGTTGCCCACCCAGACGGCTATCGTGTAGTCTTCATCGACACCTATGGCGTAAAGGTCGCGTGAGTTTGCGCTAGTGCCAGTTTTAAAGGCGATCTTTGGCGTGTTTTGCGCGTATTGCCAAGCATTTTTTAGATATGACCTTGAGGCCTCGCTCATCATTTTAGCGGTTAGATAGGCGCTTTGAGGCGAGATGAGGGTTATGTTTTTGTCTTCATTTTTGTAGTTTTTGCCAGCAAACTCAAGCGGCCTATAAATGCCCTCATTAGCGTATATCGTATAAAGATGCGCAAGATCAAGCAGGCTCATCTCAGCACTGCCTAAAACTATCGAAGAGCCATAAAACTCCTTGTTTTCATCAACTAAATTTACCTTTTCAAGCAGCTCATAAAGCGAGTTGTCTTTTAGCTTTAAGTCTAAATTTATAACTGGGATATTAAGGCTAAAATTTAGAGCGTCTTTGGCACTTACAAGCCCCAAAAAGTCGTTACTAAAGTTCTTTGGCACATATTCATTTACATAAATTTGCGTGTCAATTAGCTGTGAGTTTGGCGTGATAAGCCCGTTATCAAGGGCAAGCGAGTAGATAAAAGGCTTTAGCGTGCTGCCGGTGTTTCGCTTCATATTTAGGGCTGAGTTTTTGCCATCACGCGCGCGCTCATCGTGTGAGCCGATAAATGCAACAACGCTCATTTTTTTATTATCAATGACCACAGCAGCGGCGTTATTTGCGTTTTTAGCCTTTAGCAAAAACATCGCGTCTTTTAAAATTTTAAGCATATCTTTTTGTAAATTTAGATCCAAGCTCGCCTTTGCGATTTGGTTTTTAAAAGCGATATTTGCGTAGTCGCTAGCATTTACGACAGCTCTTATCCTTACATTTTTAAATGGCTCAGCTTGCGCTCTTTTAAATGCGCTAAGATCTATCAAATTTGCCTTATAAAGCATCTTTATGACCCTGTTTTTTAAGGCATTTATGTTTGAGACGCGGTCAAGTCTATTTTTATTTGGATTTTTTGGTATTGTGCTTAAAAGTGCGGCCTGAGCGTAGCTAAGCTCGTTTAGCTCCTTGCCAAAGTAAAAGAAGCTTGCTGCCTTTGCACCCTCGATATTGCCGCCATACGGGGCTAAATTTAGGTATAAATTTAAAATTTCATCCTTGCTAAAGTGCAGTTCAAGCTGAAATGCCCTAAAAATTTCTCTTATCTTATTTTTATAGCTCCTATCACTTGGCTCAAGCATCCTTGCAACTTGCATCGTGATAGTGCTAGCGCCTATGCGGTTGTCGCTTCTTAGGTTGTGGAAAAATGCTCTAAAAATGGAGGCAAAATTTACGCCAAAATGGTAGTAAAAGTATCTATCTTCAAAGAGAACGACGCATTGTTTTAGCGAGTTTGGGAAGCTTTGCTCGTGAAATCTCCAAATTCCGTCGCTACTAAGCTTCATATTTATGATCTCGCCATTTTTATCAAGCAAAATTTTGGCTTCGTCTTTTTTAAGCGCATCTAAATTTAGTGGATAAATTTGATCTAGTATCAAAAAAACACCGACCATTAGAGCCAAAAATAGGGCAAGGAATTTTAAAAATTTAAACTTTTTCATCCGCGTGATTATAGCTGTTAAAGTTTAAGTAGCTATAATTAGCCCTTTTTAAAAAAGAGGAAAACATGCCCTTATCTAGGTTAAACAAAGAACAATACACCGCCGCAACTGCGCCATTTGGACACAATCTCATCATCGCTTCAGCTGGCACTGGCAAGACTAGCACGATTGTCGCTCGCATCGCACATCTTTTAAATTTAGGCGTAAAGCCAGAGAAAATTTTGCTTCTAACATTTACTAACAAAGCAGCCAGCGAGATGATAGAGCGCTTAAATAGGTATTTTGACAAACAAATCACCTCTAAAATCACCGCAGGCACCTTTCACTCGGTCTCATTTTCGCTTTTAAAAAGCCTTGATGAAGGCGTCACGCTAAAGCAGCCAAGCGAGCTAAAGACGCTTTTAAAAAGTCTTGTTGAGAGGCGTAAATTTTACCATTTAAGCGACGTCAAGCCTTACGGCGGAGCCTATCTATACGACCTTTACTCGCTCTTTCAAAACAGCGAACAAGGCACAACATTTGGCAAATGGATAAGCGATAAGAGTGAAGAACAGGGCGTTTATGCTGAAATTTATGAAGATGTTTTAGAGGAGTTTGAGGCTGAAAAGGCTAAATTTTCTTACGCTGACTTTAACGACCTTCTTATAAAAATGCGCGATGAGCTAAAAAATGGAGCAAATTTAGCTTATGATGAAATTTTGATCGATGAGTATCAAGATACAAACACGCTTCAAGGCAGCCTAATAGACGCATTTAAGACAAAGAGCCTATTTTGCGTGGGCGATTTTGACCAGAGTATCTACGCATTTAACGGCGCAAATATCGAGATCATAGGCTCATTTAAAGATCGCTTTCCAAACGCAAATATCTACGCTTTAAATGTAAATTACCGCTCAAGCTCAAGCATACTCGCCCTTGCAAACAAGGTCATAAACAACAACCCAAGGCTTTATGAAAAGCACCTCACAGTTAGCCGCGAGGGAAATTTCAAGCCTCCAAGGCTGCTTGTCTATAACGAGCTCTTTGATCAGTATCAAAATATCGCTGATATCATCTCACTCTCTCCATTTAATAGAGAAAATATCGCCATAATTTTTAGAAATAACTCATCAGCTGACGGCATCGAGGTCGCGCTAAAAGAGCGAGGCATCGGCTCAAAGCGAAAGGGCGGGGTGAGCTTTTTTGAGAGCCGCGAGATCAAGGCACTCATCGACATCATGGGAATTTATGTCAATCCAAAAGATATAATGGCATTTATCCACATCTGCGAATACGCAAAAGGCGTTGGCAGTGCAGTTAGCAAAGAAATTTTTGACGCGCTACTTAAGCTTGGGCATGGAAATTTGATAAAAGGAATAGTTGAGCCAGATGAGAGCGTAAATATCTCATCAAACAAAAGGCGAAACTACCAGTTAGGCCTTTTTGACGATCTTGATGAATTTGCCGAAGTTTCGAGGTTTTCCAAGCTTGGCTTTAGCGATAAATTTCTAGGCCACCCTGTGCTAAAACTACAAAAGCTAAGCGAGAGTGGGGCGCAGTTTTTAAATGAAATTTACAACTTTTTACGAGGCATGAGAAATATCTCAAAGCCAGCCACGATGATAAATGAGATAAAAACTAGCAAAATTTACTCGTTAATCGTCGAAAACATCAGCACAAAAAGGGCAACTCTAAAAAATGGCAACGTCGATCTAGCGCTCAAAGAAGAGGTTAAAGAGCGCATAATGGCAAAGAGCGTGGTGCTAAGCGAGCTAGCTAAAAAGTATCAAGACATCAGTAAATTTTATAACTTCTTAGCCCTTGGAAGCAACGAGATGAGCGAAGGGCAGGGCGTTAGCTTGCTTAGTGTGCATGCGAGCAAGGGGCTTGAATTTGACCAAGTTTTCATCGTCGATCTCGCACAAAACCGCTTTCCAAATTTAAAGCTAATGAGCATGGGTGGCAGCCTAGAAGAGGAGAGGCGGCTCTTTTATGTGGCAGTTACCAGAGCAAAAGACGAGCTTTATCTTAGCTACGCAAAATACGACAAGATAAAGAAGGTCAATTATCAGCCAAGTAGGTTTTTGATAGAGGCTGGCATGGCAAAAGAGGAAGCTTAGAGAGTATTTACTCTTGTGAAGTAGAATTTACCAATTTTTTACAAAGAGATGCTATGAAAAAAACTAAAATTTTAATAATCCTGCTTATTTTAGGCGTCGGTGGATACTTCGTCTATGATAAATTTTTTAAGGTAAAAGATGAAAAGGTGGAGTTTATCACCAAAAAGGCAAAGAAGGGCTCATTTAGCAAAAAGGTCGATGCAACTGGAGAGATTTTCGCCACCGAGCTAATCGACGTGGGAGCTCAGGTGAGCGGTCAGATAAAAAAGCTATACGTTAAGCTTGGAGATCAGGTAAAAAAGGGCGATATGATCGCAAGTATCGATAGCTCGACCCAGCAAAATAGCATAGACAATAAAGAAGCACAGCTTGCTATCTACAAAGCCCAGCTAGAAAGTGCAAAAGTGGCTCTAAATATCGCTAAAACGCAGTTTGATAGAGAAAATGCACTATTTTCTAAAAACGCCACCTCAAAGCAAGAATTTGAAAGCGCAAAAAACACTTTTAGTGCAAACAGTGCAAAGATAAAAGAGCTTGAAGCTCAGATCAAGCAGACAAATATCGAGCTAAGCACAGCTAAGATAAATTTAGGCTACACAAAGATCACCGCTCCAAGAGATGGCACCATTGTAAGCGTGCAGGTTGAGGAGGGTCAGACTGTAAATGCCAACCAAACTACGCCAACTATCGTAAATATTGCCGATCTTAGCCATGTAAAGATGAAGATGCAAATAGCAGAGGGCGACATCACAAAGATCAAAGTCGGCACGCCAGTTGAATACTCGATCCTCTCTGAGCCAACGAAGAAATTTCAAACGACTGTTAGCTCGATCGACCCTGGGCTTACTACGCTAAGTGATGGCAGTTACGGCTCAAGTAGTAGCAGTAAGTCTTCATTAAGTAGCTCAAGCAGCAGCTCGGCGGTTTATTACTACGCGCAAAGCATCGTTGATAATAAAGATGGAATTTTAAGAATAGGTATGACCACACAAAACGAGCTTTTAATAGCAAATGTCGAGGACGCCATCATCGTGCCAAGCATCGGCATCAAAAAAGATGAAAACGGCACTTTTGTCTATGTGCTAAAAGATGGCAAGCCGGTAAAAACAGCGGTCAAAACCGGCATAAAAGACAACCTTGATACGCAGATTATTAGCGGTATAAACGAGGGTGACGAGATCATCACATCTCAAGGCTCATCAAGCGAGATCGCTAAGATGATCGCAAAAGAACATAAGAAGTTTTAAGTGATAAGCCTAAAAAACATCACTAAAAGCTTTAAGCTAGGTGACAATGAGATAGAGATCCTGCATGGCATAAATTTAGAGATAAAAAAGGGCGAATTTATAGCCATCATCGGTCAGTCTGGCTCTGGCAAATCAACCCTGATGAACATCCTTGGCTGCTTAGACAGCCCAAGTGGTGGCGAGTATTTGCTTGATGGCAAAGATATATCAAAATTTGATAGCGACGCACTTGCTAAGCTTAGAAGGGATAAATTTGGCTTTATCTTTCAAAGATATAACCTGCTTAGCACGATGAACGCCCTTGAAAACGTAGCACTGCCAAGCATCTATGCAGGGGCAAACAAGAGCGAGCGAGAGAAAAGAGCTAATGAGCTTCTTGGCTCGCTTGGACTTAGCGAAAAAGCGAAAAATTTACCAAACAAACTCTCAGGCGGACAGCAGCAAAGGGTATCCATAGCAAGGGCGCTGATGAATGGTGGAGAGATCATTTTAGCAGACGAGCCAACTGGCGCGCTTGATAGCAAAAGTGGGCTTAGGGTGATGGAAATTTTAGTCGATCTTTACAAAAAAGGCCACACCATCATCATCGTCACGCACGACCCAAAGATCGCAGAGTATGCGAGTAGGGTGATAGAGATAAAAGATGGCAACATCGTAAGTGACAATGTAAAAAATAGCGAAATTTATGAAGCCAGCAAGCAAACTCAGCCAGAAAAGAGTAAATTTACCTACTATAAAGACCAGCTCATAGAGAGCTTTAAAATGTCGGTAAATGCGATGCTAGCGCACAAACTAAGATCGCTTTTAACCATGCTTGGCATTATCATAGGTATCACCGCGGTTATTAGCGTCGTTGCCCTTGGCAAGGGCTCGCAGGAGCAAATTTTAGCTGGCATCAGAAAGATCGGCACAAACACGATCGACATCATGCCTGGTAAAGGCTTTGGCGATATGCTCTCAGGCAAGGTAAAAACGCTCTCCATAAGCGATGCAAACATGCTTGCTAAGCAGTCCTTTCTAGACTCAGTCACGCCAAATACAAGCACTTCAGGCGTGCTAACTTATGAAAATATCTCGTTAAGTGCGAGCCTAAAAGGTGGCGGAGTAGGGAGCTTTGATGTAAATGGGCTAAAGCTAGAAGAGGGCAGAATTTACGATGACGACGAGGTTTTAAACTCCGCTTCAGTCGCCTTAATCGATCAAAACACCAAAAATAGCATCTTTAAAAATGAAGATCCTATCGGCAAGATCATACTTTTTAACAAAAAGCCACTTCGCATTATCGGCGTTTTGCAAAAGGATGATTTTAAGATGGGTGATTCAAGCACACTTAAAATTTACGCCCCGTACACGACCGTGCTAAACAAGGTCACAGGGGATAAATTTATAAGCTCGATCACGGTCAAAGTAAACGAGGGCGTCAATGCTCAAATCGCCGAAAAAACACTAACTGAGCTTTTAGAGATCAAACACGGCAAAAAGGACTTTTTTACAAGGAATTCTGACAGCATCAAGCAAACGATCGAAGAGACCATCTCAACCATGCGCCTTCTCATCTCAAGTATCGCCGTGGTCTCGCTCGTAGTTGGTGGCATAGGCGTTATGAACATCATGCTAGTCTCAGTCACCGAGCGTACCAAAGAGATAGGCATAAAAATGGCGATCGGAGCAAGGCAAAGCAACATCTTGCAGCAGTTTTTGATAGAAGCGGTGCTACTTTGCCTAATAGGCGGAGCTATTGGCATAGGATTTTCCTACGCGATCGGCTACATTTTCAACAACTTTTTAGATGGATTTAGCATGATCTTTTCAAACGGCTCGATCGTGCTTGCACTTGTCACGTCGATGGCTATTGGCATCATATTTGGCTATATGCCTGCTAAAAATGCCTCCAAACTAAATCCAATAGACGCACTTTCAAGGGAGTAATATGAAATTTATAAGCCTAGCTTTAGTGCTCGTTTTAAGCGGCTGCGCTGTTAAAAATATAGATGAAAACTACAAGCAAATTTTACTTGATGAAAACGCCAGTGGCGAGCTAAATTTAAACACCTCTTGGTGGAAGCAGTATCATCAAAGTTACCTTGATGAGCTTGTGGATATGGCTCTAAAAAACAACACCGACCTTGCAAAAGCTGCGATAAATGTAAATAAAGCGCTCGCTCAAGCTGGTGTTTTGGAAGCAAATCTCATCCCAAGCTTTAACGCTGGCTTCGAGGCTGGAAGCAGTAAAAACATAAAAGAGGGCGGTGCTTCTAGTAGAACTTTTGGCTCAAGCATAGGGCTTAGCTACGAGCTTGATCTTTGGCAAAAGCTAGCAAACAGCAAAGACACAGCGATGTTTGAAGCAGATGCTAGCAAATTTGACCTAGAAGCCGCCAAGCTTAGCGTTATAAACTCTGTGGCAGACGCTTATTTTCAAATTTTATATCTAAACGAGAGCATAAAAACTTATGAGCAAATTTTAGAAATTTATAATGAGCTAAATAAGATAGTTGGGCTTAAATTTGAGCTTGGCAAGGAAGAAGCGCTAAGCCTAAAGCAGATAAATTCCCAGCTTTTAAGCGCTCAAAATAAGATAGAAAGTGCCAAAAAAGAGCTTGTGAGTGCTAAAAAAACGCTTAGGATTTTGCTAAATGAGAGGCCAGAATTTGAGCTTAAATTTGAAGGTCTCACGCTAAGTCCTGTAAAAAGAGCGGGGGTCGATCTAGACGTGCCAACAAGCGCCATAGCAAACCGACCTGATCTAAGAGCGGCCATTTACCGCATAGAAGAGGGCATCTTAAACTACAAAGCGAGCCAAAAAGAGTTTTATCCGACCATCACGCTAGGAGCCAGCCTAAAAAGTAGCTCAAACAACAAAGATGAAGCGTTTAGCCTTAAATTTCTAAATGGAAACATCGCTTTAAATTTGCCATTTTTAAACTACCACAAGCTAAAGTCAAATTTGAAAATAAGCGAGACAAATTTTGAGCTTGCAAAGCTAAACTACATAAGCACTCTAAATAGCGCGCTAAACGAAATAGACGCATTTTACAAGGGCTACTTAAATGACGAAGCACTGCTTGCAAACTACCAAGAGCAGATAAAAAACTACGAGGAAATTTCAAAAATTTACGAGCTAAAATACTCTTACGGCAAGGTCGAGCTAAAGCAGTTTTTAGAGGCTAAAAACAGCGAACTAGAGGCCAAAATAGGGCTACTAAAAGCAAAATACATACTTTTACAAGACGAGTTAAATATCTATAAAGCGATGGCTGGCAAATTTAATAGGTAAATTTATGAGTTCAGCTTGGGACTACGAGGCAAACGCATGCAGCAAGGATGGCAAATTTAGTGCTAAATTTGAAGGCTGCGAGGTCGCTATGGGCGCTCCAACCCTTGGTGAGCTACGACTTTTTATAAATAGCGAACACTATCTAAATTTAAAAAATGAGCTTTCAAACCACGCAAAAATATCATCAGTGAATCAAAATTTAGTTAAAGATGGCAGCACCCATCAAATTTTACTTAGCGAGAGAGCGACCGCTTGCTTTTTGTTTTCAAAGGACTCTAAATTTCTAGCTTTTTCTGAATGGACGACAGATAAAATGCAGATCGTAAAGATACTTCGCCTAGCCGATATGAGCATAAAAACCGCCGGAAAGCCAAAAAGAGTAGTGGAATTTCTCTCATTTGATGACGGCGTGCTTAAAATTTTAGACTCACCGATCTTTATGCCCAAAAACTTCACACTAGATATCCACACGCTTTTTGACGATAAAATTTAATTAGGCTTTAAAAAAATAGTTTTCAGGCGTGTTTTCATAGTAAATTTAACTACTATCTCTTAAATTTAGCACGAAAGATCGCTCAAATCTAAAAATTTAACGCAAAAGATAACTCTTTGACATACAAAAACAATTTTTTAGTTTTATAAGTTGCCTTTGAATGGCAAAATTAACCCCTTACTCCAAAATTTAACGCGCAAGATAATATTTGGCGCATAAAAACAGATATCACGCACTATTCTTATTTTTAGCACGTATAAGATTGCCTTATCGGCTTTTAAAAAACACTCGCTTTGGATTAAATTTGCCTTCAAAATGCCAGCTTGAGCAAGTGCTTTATTTACATTTATCACGTCTTTTCAAGGGTTGTGCTACTTTTTAGAGCAAGAAGCACAAGCACTCAAGGTAACTCTCGCTCGCCATTTTTAAAATAGGGTAGATCAAATTTTAAGTTATGTATAAGATAAATGTAAATTTCACAATTTTTGAAAAGTGTAAAATTTAACTCATTTTATTACAAATTTTTTTACACCAAATTTAATGGATAAATTTAGATAACACAAAAGATAAAATGTAAAATATAGCCAAATCTAGCCATTTAAAACTTTGAAAAGAGCAGAATAAATATTTTAAAATATCAATTTGAAAATTACAGTTTTCAATACAAAATATATAAAATACCTTGCATTTTACCTTTTATCATATTTTGGTATTGCAATTATGGTTGATTTTAAATTTGCTTTTATGCTTGGCGGTTTGAACTTGAAATGGTTAAATTTTAAAAATTGGTAATATGAATTTGAATTGGAGTGATAAATTTTAAAATTTAAGTAAAAAAAGATTTTTGGTTCAAAAGCAAAACTTGCATTTGAAAATTAAATAAGTAAATATCCTTTGTGCCTATCAAATCACAATAAATGAATTTGCGATTTTTTCTAAAACTTATCTTTGATGTTTCTTTGGGTGGTCAAAGAACAAAGCTTTTGCACTACCCTCTTTTAACTCTTTAAATTTGCACTCAAACTCTATACAAAAAATCCCTGAAGTTGGGATATTGTCAATCGATGAGTCGCTTAGATATTCGCAAATTTCAGTTATGCTTGGATTGTGCGTGATGATGAAAATTTCATCTAAATTTTTGTCTAAATTTCTTACAAATCCCAAAAGATCTTCAAAACTTATGTCATAAAGCTCCTCTTTTATCTCTATGGATTTTTCTTTAAATTTTAAAGTTTTAGCGATGATTTTTGCTGTTTGCTCGCTTCTTTTAGCGCTACTTGAAAAGATAGCTCCTGGCATCACATCATACATTTTTAGCCTGCTAGCCATAAATTTAGCGTCCTCTTTTCCTTTTGGGCTAAGCTCTCTTGAAGCGTCTTTTGCGCCGTCTTTGTTCTCATCGACTGCTTTTGCGTGCCTTATGAAGTAAATTTTGCTCATGATCTCTCCTTTGAGAAATTCTTTATCCAACTAAGCTCTTCCTCGCTAAAACCTGCCTTTAAGCGGTCCTTTTCGTTGATCTCTCTAATGCTTTTAAATGAATTTGGATATAAATTTAATATGATGTCAAAGTAGCTTTTCTCATCTACACCCTCTTTTTTACAGGCAAATTTAAACCATTTATCGCCCTTATAAACGTGAGAAACTTCCTCTTTTAAGATGACTTTTAGACACTCTATGAGCTCCTCTTGCCCACCCTCGCCTTCTAGCCTTTTAATGATGTGAGCGTTTGCGTCAAGGCCGTTTGCCTCCATATATCTTGGTAGAAGTGCCATGCGGCTAGTAAGCCTATCTGAAGTCTTTTGAAGTGCGATAAAAAGGCCGTCATGCACGCTTAGCTCGCCATATCTGCCACCCTGCTTTGTGAGTAAATTTTCTATCATGCAAAAGTGTCTGATCTCATCCTCAGCCACCTCCAGCCAGTCCTCGTAAAACTCCCTTGGCAGCCCTCTAAATCTATAACAAGCATCAAGCGCGATGTCGATAGCGCTAAACTCGATGTGAGCGACTGAGTGGATGAAATTTAGGTTTTTATCTTTTGGCTTTACCTTTTTGTTTAGCTCTTTCATGCTAACGACGTCGCAAAATTTAGCGTAGCATGGGGTAGTTAGCTCATTTGGCGCAGAAATTTCATCAAAACAAATATCCAAATTTGATCTAAATTTCTCGTAAAATAGCTCAAATTTTAAAAATTTAAGCTCCACGTCGCCTTCGTTTAAAATGTCCCAGATCTCATCAAAAAATCTCATCTGCTCTCTTTAAGTAAAATTTAGCATACAAACAGCCGACAGCCCAGCCTATAAAGTGTGCGTACCATGCGACATTTATGCCCATAAGTAGTGGCAAAAAGCTCATGGCAACAACGATGGCAAAGTAGCCAAACCACGCCTTTTTATCCGAGTAAAGTAACGAGATCGCCAACATGCCAAAGAGCATACACAAAGCGCCGCTTGCACCGACTAAATTTATAAATTTCTCATTTTCAAATGCAAAATATATATAAATAAAGCTTAAAATTTGCGTCAAAACGCCGCCAACAATATAAAAAATGATAAATTTCTTCGTGCCAAGATATAGCTCGCTCATCGTGCCAACTTGATATAAAAAGATCATATTCATGAGCAAGTGACCTGCGCCTGCGTGCATAAAGATAGATGTGAGGGGCTGAAATAAATAGAGTTTTTCTAAAAAATAGATATTTAAGCCAAGCGCAAGCCATAACTCACGCGAGTGCATAAAGGTAACGCCAAAAAATGCAGCTAAATTTAAAAGGATAAGCGCAAATGTAGCTGGGCTACTTAGCTTTGCCATACCCAGCAAATCTGTTTGCCGCTAGGCAGCTAGCGTTTGAGCACCTTACAACGTAGCTATTTATCTCTTTATCGCCTTTTAGATGTGTGTTTTTTTGTTTTAAATTCATATAGCTGTGGATGATCCTGCCGCCAGAGTTGTGGATAAATTTCACCGTCTCGTCTGGAAGTATGGCTGTCACGATACCAACGTGAGTGACGTTTTTCTTGTCTTTATTTTTTTGTATGCCTTTGCCAAGGGTGTTTGAAAAGAAGATAAGATCGCCTTTTTTTGGATTTTTGTGAGTGATTAAATTTTGGCTTTCATAGAAGTTGTAGATGGCTTTTGACTTTCTGCCACCCTTGCTGTAGTAGTTATTGATAGTTTTTTCATCAAAATACATGTTTTTGTATTTTGCATTTACGATAGAGACAAATCCTGAGCAGTCGCCCCCTGCTCTAGTGTTTAAGTATTTTTTAAAAAATGAACCAAATTCTTTATCAGCTCTGCCGTCATCTTCGTCTAAAAGCTCACCAGAAGTTTGCCTGCTAAAGTCACTATTTGTAGAGGCGGTTTGATTGTAGTCATTTTGTGGGATTTTAGGCTCGTTTGAAGTGAAAGAACAACCTGTAAAAAGTGCGATACAAAGTGCAAAAAATATTCTTTTGTTTATTAAACTTAACATATTTTTATCCAAAATAATTAATTTTCGTAATTTTAACTCTTAAATGTAAATAAAGCGAAAATAGCGCCCTGTTTTCTTTACTCTAAGTTTAAAAACAATATAATCGGCAAAAAATATATTTTCTTAAGGCAAAAAATAATGATGCACTATCTAAAAATAGAAGGCAATGCCAAATTAAGCGGCGAAGTAAAGATCAGCGGAGCCAAAAATGCTGCCCTACCTATCATCGCCCTAACCCTACTTGCTAAAAATAAGATAAATTTAACAAATATACCAAATGTCGCTGACATAAAGACGCTTTGCCAGTTGCTAGTTAATCTCGGCGCAAAGTGCGAATTTAAAGATGAAAACTCACTAAGTATCGACACGAGCAACGTAAATTCGACCACGGCAAACTACGATATCGTTAGAAAGATGCGTGCTTCTATATTGACGCTTGGTCCGCTTCTAGCGCGCTTTGGACACTGTGAGGTGAGCCTACCTGGAGGCTGTGCGATCGGACAAAGACCAATAGATCTGCACCTAAGCGCACTTGAGAAAATGGGCGCAAATATCGAGATAAAGCAAGGCTACGTCGTCGCAACCGCGCCAAATGGCCTAAAAGGCGCAAAGATAGTTTTTGACAAGATCACCGTAACTGGCAGCGAAAACATCATCATGGCAGCAGCGCTAGCGCACGGCACGACAGAGCTTTTTAACGTCGCACTTGAGCCTGAAGTGGTGCAAATTTGTGAAATTTTAGCAAGAAGTGGCGTTAAGATCGAAGGAATAGGCACGAGCGAGCTAAAGATCACTGGCAGTGGTCAAAAGCTGCTTGAAATTTGCGATATCGAGGTTATCCCTGATAGGATCGAGGCTGGCACATACCTTTGTGCTGGAGCTATCACAAACAGCAAAATTTCAGTCACAAAAGCAAATGCTGCGCACATGACAGCCATTTTAAATAAATTTGAAGAGATGGGCTTTGGCATCGAAATAGACGGCGATAAGATCACGATTTTGCCGACAAATGAGATAAAACCAGTCGAGATAAGAACAACTGAGTATCCGGGCTTTCCAACCGATATGCAGGCTCAGTTTATGGCGCTTTGTCTTGCAGCAAATGGCGTTAGCACGATAGATGAGAGGCTTTTTGAAAACCGCTTTATGCACGTTAGTGAGCTAGCTAGAATGGGCGCTGATATCCGCCTAAATGGCCACATCGCAAGCGTTTATGCCCCTGCAAATTTAAATGCAGCTGATGTCATGGCGACTGACCTTAGAGCAAGCTCAGCGCTGATACTAGCCGCTCTCATCGCAAATGGCGAGAGCTTGGTGCATAGAATTTACCACCTTGATAGAGGTTATGAGAGGCTGGAGGAGAAATTTAAAAGCCTTGGGGCGAAAATAGTTAGGCTTGAGGAGTAAAAATGCTAGTAAATGACGCACTTGAGGCTTTAAAAGCTAAATTTAAACCAAAAAACGAGAGTGAAATTTTACCCATTAGCGAGGCTCTTGGCAAAACCTTGGCAAATGACGTGATAGCGGTCAAAGACCTGCCCTGCTTTGATAACTCAGCGCTTGATGGTTTTGCTGTTAAATTTGATGAAAAAGATGAGCCATATAAGATAATCGCAAGTGCCTTTGCAGGAGATAAAGAGCAGCTAGCTATCGGCAAAAACGAGTGCGTGAAGATAATGACTGGCGCAAAGATGCCAAGGGGTGCTGACACGGTTATGAGGTTTGAAGATTGCGTCGTTGAGGGAGAGTTTGTAAAAGCGCCAGCTAAGCTTAAAAAAGGCGAAGCTTACCGCTTTAAAGGCGAAGAGACTAAAGTTGGTGAAATTTTACTAAAAAGTGGCGAAATTTTAAACACAAGAAGTGTGATGATGCTTGCAGCTCAGGGCATAAGCTTTATAGATGTAAAAAAGCAGCCTAGTGTTGGAATTTACTCAAGTGGAAATGAGATCATCGAGCCTTGGCAAAAAGCTAGCGAGGATGAAATTTACAATGCAAATGCACTTGGTATCACCGCACTTTTAAGCTCAATCGGTCAAAAAAGCTCATATCTTGGCATCATAAAAGATGAGCTAAGTGCTGTAAAACAGGCATTTTTAAACGCTGCAAACTACGATATCGTTATCTGCTCTGGTGGAGCAAGCGCTGGTGAGGCTGACTTTATGAAGATAGCCCTAAGCGAGCTTGGATACAACGAAATTTTCTCGCACCTTGACATAAGACCTGGCAGACCTTGTAAGGCTTACGAAAAAGATGGCAGGCTTGTTTTTATCTTGCCTGGCAACCCTATGGCTGCTTATCTTTGCACGATGATACTTGTTTTGCCACTTCTAAAAAGCGAGTGCTTTGTGACGCAAAAAGCTATAAATAGCGAAAATTTAAAGGTAAAATCAGGCAGAGCAAATGCGGTATTTGGCAATGTAGCTAATGGCAAATTTATAGCAACTGACGGCGGAAAATATGGCTCAGGCATGATAAATCATATATTAAAGAGTGATTTTGTGTTGATAACTAGCCCTGATCAAGGTGAAATTTTACAAAATAGTGAAATTTCACTTATAAAACTTCCATAATCCTTGACAAATGAAAAACAATCTGATAAAATGCGGACTTCATTTTGATTGCGGGAATAGCTCAGGGGTAGAGCACAACCTTGCCAAGGTTGGGGTCGCGAGTTCGAATCTCGTTTCCCGCTCCATCTTTTTTATACTCATTTTTTTA
>CAUSWS010000011.1:0-14861 GCA_963535265.1 uncultured Campylobacter sp.
TTAGCAGCCAGCTAAAATTTTAGTTTTTATGGATGCGAAGGTAGCTATTTAGTGCGCCAACATAGGCCTTAGCACTTGCCATCATCGTATCTATATCAAGTCCGTGACCCATTACGGCTGTTTTGCCCTCAAACTCGACTTTTACATCGACCTTTGCAAGAGCGTCTTTGCCTTGAGAAACAGCTGTGACCTTGTAGTCTTTGAGCGTGCCGTTAATGCCACTAATGCGATCAACTACCTTAAATATCGCATCAGCAGTGCCATTGCCAAGGGCCGAATCGCTAATGATCTCGTCGTTGTGCCTGATGCTCATAGAAGCACTAGCTAAGCTGCCACCGCTACTTTGAAGCAAGTCTGTGATCTCGTAAGCCTGTGGTATTTTCGTGATCTCCTCTGCCACAAGCGCCCTGATATCATCATCAAATATCTCTTTTTTCTTATCCGCCAAGTCTTTAAATTTCTCAAATGCCTTATTAAGCGCCTCGCTATCAAGGTCAAATCCAAGGCTAGCAAGCTTATCTTTAAACGCATGGCGGCCGCTGTGCTTGCCAAGAACGAGCGAGTTTTTCTCCAAGCCGATGCTTTCAGCGCTGATGATCTCGTAGGTCTCTTTGTGTTTTAACACGCCATCTTGGTGGATGCCACTCTCGTGCGCGAAGGCGTTTTTGCCAACGATTGCTTTGTTTGGCTGTGGCTCGATGCCTGTGATGCTAGCGATCAGTCTTGAAGTCGGATAAATTTCTTTTGAGATGATGCCTGTGTAAAGTGGCGCAAAGACGTCCTGGCGAGTTTTTATAGCCATCACGATCTCTTCAAGCGCAGCGTTTCCAGCGCGCTCACCTATGCCATTTATCGTGCCTTCAACCTGCCTTGCACCAGCTTTTATGGCGGCTAGCGAATTTGCCGTAGCCATGCCTAGATCGTTGTGGTTATGCACCGAAACTACCGCTCTATCACCTATAAATTTTACTATTTCACTAATGCGAGCTGTGATCTCCTCTGGATACAAGTAGCCAACCGTATCTGGGATATTTATGGTTTTTGCCCCTGCGTTTATAGCTGCGTCGCAAATTTCTTTTAAAAAGCTCATCTCGCTTCTACATGCATCCTCGCAGCTAAATTCAACGTCATCGCAAAATGTTTTTGAGTATTGTACCGCCTCAACCGCACGCCTGATCACCTCGTCTGGGCTCATTTTTAACTTATACTCCATGTGTATCGGGCTTGTTGCTATGAAGGTGTGAATTCTTTTGTTTTTTGCTAGAGCTAGTGCCTCTCCAGCTGCCTTAATATCACGCTCAACTGCACGTGCAAGCGAGCAGACAGTGATGTTTGAAGCTTGCTTTGCAATCTGATTTACCGCGTCAAAATCCCCTGGGCTAGCCGCTGCAAATCCAGCCTCCATCACATCCACACCAAGCCTTTCAAGCTGAAGTGCGATCTGTAGCTTTTCAGCTGTGTTCATAGAGGCTCCTGGGCTTTGTTCGCCATCTCTTAAAGTCGTATCAAAGATTATAATTTTATTTTTATCCATTTTTTGTCCTTTTATTATTTTTTATATTTAAATTTAATGAGTTAAGTAAAGAAGAATTTGCTACCTAAGTAGCAGCAGTAGAGAGTTTTTGATTTCGATTTTTGGTAAAAATTTACGCGATTTTATTATGCCATTTTCGCTCATTCGCTCTCCTTTTTTTTGTGATTTTTGCTAAACATTATAGCCGCTCTAATAATACCATAAAGCATATAAACGCTCATCAAAAAGGTCGCACTCTCGTAAGGATATAGATAAAGCATAGAAAATACAACCACGAGCGCTACTAAAATTCTTATAACATGGGTTTGTTTTAAGTTAATCTTTTTAAAGCTTGGGTAGCGGATATTACTAACCATCAAGATAGCTAAAACCGCTTCAAGTAGTATCAAGCACCACTCAAAGCCATATAAAAAATCATGCTTTAGATAAATACCAACCCAAAGCACTCCGATGATGGCTGCTGATGGTATAGGAAGTCCGATGAAAACATTTGGTTCGTATGTGCCGGTAGTGACATTAAAACGAGCTAGTCTAATAGCTCCAAAGACTACAAACATAGCTGCTATTAGCGCACCAAATCTGCCAAATTTTGCACCAACTGTTAGATAAAACAAGATCGCTGGAGCAACGCCAAATGCTACAAGGTCTGCAAGACTATCAAACTCCACGCCAAATTTACTTGTAGTCTTTGTAAGTCTTGCTACGCGCCCATCAAGTCCGTCTAAAATCAGAGAAAGAATGATATAAATAATAGCTTTAAAATAGTTTCCCTGAATAGATGAAATAATGCTTATAACGCCCAAAAAAGCGCTTGCTGCGGTAAATAAATTTGGCAAGATATACATTAACTGCATTTTTTGTATGCTATTCATTTTATTTTTCCTCTTCAAAGTATCCAAGAAGTGAAGCAGCTTTAACGCTCTCGCCAACACTTACGCAAATTTTAGTATCTCTTGGCAAGTATAAAATCACTTCTCCGCTTCCTAAAAAGCCAAATTTTCTAGAGGCTTTTAGACTAGTAATGTTATAAATTTCTAAACTTCTACTAAAAACTCCAGCTATGATCTTCATAGCAAATTTGATATTTCCTTTTTCAAAACGAATTATCGCTCTTTCATTTAGCATTTCTGAAATTTTCATCGCCTGACACAAAAATAGTCCGTGCCTTCTTTTGATATCAACGACCTTAGCGTCACTAACTGCCCTTAGCGTACCTACGCCAAAAAATGGCTTTGAGATAACTATCTTAGCCACCTCTTTATCATCAAAATTTGAAACGCTGATCTCTTTTATCTTGCCATCTATAGGCGAAAGCAAGGCTAGTTTATCGTCAGTAAATGGCTCTCTTTCAGGGTCTCTAAAAAAATATAGAGTTAAAAGAAGCAACGTTAGAAAAAATAGTGGCGCAATACCAAACAATGCAGATATAGCAAATAAAATCAAAAAGAATAATATATATTTATATCCTGCCTTTGCGATGTAGCCACTCATTTTTATTCCTCTTTTTTGCCTTTTTCCTCTTCTTCAAGCTCTACAAGCCTGCTTTCAAGACCATTTTCTTCTTCGTAGTTTTTGATGATATCTCTAACTCGTTTTCCCTCGATAGTCTCTTCTTCATAAAGCGCTGAGACCATGTTTTCAATGGCACCTTTATAAATTTCAAGAAGACCAAGCACAGCCGTATATCTCTCATGAAGAAGTGCTTTTACAAATTCATCGACTTTTTCGGCCATCTTATCGCTATAGTCTTTTATGCTTTGTCCACCATTTAAAAATGTCGCGCGTTGCTTTTCAAGCACCATAAGACCGGCAACATCACTCATACCATACATACTAACCATAGCTTTTATGATATCAGTTGCACGCTCTAGATCATTGCTAGCTCCAGTTGATATCTCTTTTATAAAGACCTCTTCAGCAGCCCTACCAGCCAAAAGCACATCCACTTCTGCAAGCAGTTCATGCTTTTGCATCATAAATTTATTCTCTTCAGGTGTATTCAGCGTATAGCCAAGCGCTGCAAGACCGCGCGGCACGACTGAGACTTTTGTTACTCTTTTTGCACCTTTTGTTAGCTCAGCTACCAAGGCATGGCCGCTTTCATGGTAAGTGACTATCTTCTTCTCTTTTGGATTTACACGGCGTGATTTTTTCTCTAAACCAGCTATCGATCTCTCGACAGCCTCCACTAGATCAGCCTGCTCAACAAAAGTCTTTGACTTACGTCCTGCAAGAAGAGCTGCCTCATTTATGATATTTTCAAGATCAGCCCCTGCTAAACCAGTAGTAAGCCTTGCGATATCTTCGATATTAACGTCTTTGCCGATCTTTACATCTTTCATATGAACTTTTAAAATGTCGCAACGTCCCTTAAAATCAGGCTTATCAACAAGCACTTGCCTATCAAATCTACCAGGTCTTAAAAGCGCAGCATCCAAAACCTCAGGTCTGTTTGTAGCTGCTATAACAATAACTGGCGACTTATCCGCATCAAAGCCGTCCATTTCAGAAAGAAGCTGATTTAGCGTCTGCTCCCTCTCATCGTTTCCTCCCATCGGACCAGAATTTCTGCTCTTACCGATCGCATCGATCTCATCTATAAAAACAATCGCTGGAGCCTCTTTTTTTGCATTTTCAAAAAGGTCTCTAACTCTACTTGCACCAACGCCAACAAACATCTCTATAAAGCTTGATGCCGACATAGAGAAAAATGGCACGCTAGCCTCGCCTGCAACTGCTCTTGCAAGAAGCGTTTTACCAGTACCTGGAGGGCCAACTAGCAAAATACCTTTTGGAATTTTAGCTCCAAGTCTTAGATATTTATCTGGGCTCTTTAGATAATCAACTATCTCTTGAACCTCTTCTTTTGCCTCTTCAACGCCTGCGACGTCGTCAAATTTAACTTTTGGCTTTTCAGAATTTATAAGCTTTTTCGCACTTCCTATGCCAAGTATGCCACCGCCGATATTCTTTTGCATACGACTAGCGATAAACATCCAAATAGCAAAAAATATAAATACCGGTATGATCCATGAAAATATAAGATCTCCAAACCAGTTATTTTCGCTATAAACACTGTAAGTTATGCCGTTTTGCTCAAGTATGCCAATGAGTGTTGGATCGTTTATGCGCTTTGCAAGGTAGATGGTTTTGTCATTACCAACGCCTTTTATCGTGGTTTCAGATATCGCAACTTCATTTAGCTGCTTATCCTTTAGCATATCCTTAAATTCAGAATAAGCTATCATCTTGCTTTGAGCGTTGCTACCAAGCCCAAAAGTACCGCCTAGTCCGTCACCACTAAAGCTTCTAAAAGCTAGAACTATAACTATCGCAAAAATAGCAAAGATAAAGATGGGGTTTTTGTTGAAAAACCCGTTATTGTCGCCGTTGTTTTGGTTATTATTTTGATTATTCATCCATTTCCTTATAAACAAAGCTAACCCAATCATTAGCCTGTTTTATCTCAACTAGCTCCAAATCCTTAAACGTATCTTTAATCCTATCTTCGTATTTGTTCAAAATTCCAGACAATACTAAATAGCCGCCTTTTTTAAGCGATTTTTTCAAGTCATTTGAGAGCATAAAAATGACATCAGCAATGATATTTGCTACGACGATATCATATTTTTGCTCTAAATTTGCAATAGAACCTGTCCAAATTTTATTAAATTTAACCTCATTTAGCTGGGCATTGCTAAGCGAGCTTTGCGTGGCCTGCTCGTCTGTATCGCAAGCATCGACCTTGCAGCCAAGCTTTGCTAAAGCTATGCTTAATATCCCGCTTCCACATCCCACATCTAAAGCAGTATCGCCACTTTTTGCATATTTTTGTAAAAGTTGCAAGCAAGAATTTGTGCTTTCATGATGCCCTGAGCCAAAGGCTAGCGCTGGGTCGATTATGATATTTGTTATACCATTAAGTGGCTCTTCCCAGCTAGGTCTAATATAAATTTTATCAACCAAAATAGGCTTAACTGCCTTTTTATATTCGCCTAGCCAGTCTTTATTTTCTTTTAAATTAAGAGAAATTTTTAAATCATTTGGAATTTTACGAACGCTAGAGAGCCCTTTTGCATACTCTTCTACGCCCCAAGCTATATCTTTTAGATCATACTCTTCCCTGATGATGATCTCATGATCTAGCTCTTCTACACAGGTAACCCCAAAAGAGAAAACTAACTCTAAAATTTCATCATAAAAATTTGATGTTTTGATACTTAATTCGTAAAATTTATCTTTCATTAACCAAGAACGTCTTCAAGCTTCTCTTTTAAAACTTGTGGCGTAAAAGGTTTAACGATGTAGTTATTAACACCTGCTTTTAAAGCTGTTATAACCTCGGCTTTTCCGCCCTCTGTTGTTACCATTATGATAGGCATATCAACATATTTTTGCTCAGCTCTTACTTTTTTAACAAGCTCAAGACCATTCATCTCAGGCATGTTCCAGTCAGTAATAAGAACCTCAATACCCTCGTTTTGTGTCAAGATATTCCAAGCTTCAAGCCCGTGCTCAGCCTCGAGAATTTCTTGATGTCCTAACCTTTGCAAAGTATTTTTTATGATCCTTCTCATTGTTGAGCTGTCATCTACAACCAAAATCTTCACATAATATCCTTTTAGTAAAAATTGCCCTATTCTAGCTAATTAAAATTTATAAAAGCTTTAACGCTAGCCAACTTGTTTGAAAGCATCTTTTAAATCAAGTCGTCCCTCATAGTAAGCTTTACCAACGATCACGCCAGCTATCTCATTTGTCTCTTTAAGTGCTAAAATGTCGTTCATATCGCTCACACCGCCACTTGCTATGGTCTCAAGCTTGCTGCTTCTAGCTATTTGCAAGCTAAAATCAACATTAACTCCGCCAAGCATTCCATCTTTGTTAATATCGGTGCAAATCACAGCTTCTACACCCACATCTGCAAATTTTTTTGCAAGATCGACCGCTTTTATATTTGAAACCTCGCCCCAGCCTTGCACCGCCACATAGCCATCTTTCGCGTCTATGCCAACTACGACCCTATAAATTCCAGCCATTTTTGCTGTAAATTCTGGATCACGAAGGGCAACTGAACCAAGGATCACTCTGCTAATTCCAAGGTCTAAATAGCGCTTTATACGCTCTTCATCCCTTATGCCGCCACCCACTTGCACCTTTAAATTTGTAGCTTTTACTATCTTTTCGATCGTATTAAAATTTATAGCTTCCCCTGCAAATGCTCCGTCAAGATCGACCACATGCAGCCACTTTGCGCCGTAATCTTCAAATCTCTTAGCAAGCTCGCTTGGCTCGTTGCTGTAAATTTTAGCGCTTTGCATGAGCCCTTTGCTAAGCCTAACCGCCTGCCCCTCTTTTAGATCTATCGCTGGGAAAATTTCCATCACAACCTCGCAAAATTTTCTAAAATTTTAAGCCCAACCTCGTGGCTTTTTTCTGGATGAGGCTGAAAACCAAAGAGATTTTCATGCTGCACTGCGCTTGTAAATTCATAGCCATAAGTTGTCTTTGCAAGTGCAAATTTATCATCGCAAACCACGTGATAGCTATGCACAAAATATAAATACTCAAGCTCTTTTAGCCCCAATCTTAAAGGGCTATTTTGCTTAAAACTAAGCGTGTTCCAGCCAACGTGCGGGATCTTTAGCGGCTTATCAAATTTAGTCTCATCAAATTTAACAACCTCGCCTTGTAAAAGAGAAAGCCCCTCATGCTCGCCAAATTCAAAGCTCTTTTCAAACAAAAGCTGCATGCCAAGACAAATTCCCATAAAGGCTTTTCCACTTTTTACAGCCTCTTTTATCGCTTCATCCATGCCGTTCATCTTTAGCTTTTTCATCGCCTCACCAAAAGCTCCAACGCCTGGTAAAACGATGTGAGAGTGCTCTTTTAAACTCTCAGGCTCACTTAGCAAAACGCACTCATGCCCAAGAAATTTAAAAGCATTTATCACGCTTTTGATGTTGCCAGCACCGTAGTCAATAATAGCAATCATCTGTTCTCTTGTCTTTTTACGCTAAAGAGATAAAAGCTAAGTGCCGCCATCAGCATAGCCACGCCGCCTATTAGATAGATAGCGTTTATGATATTTTCAGGTGCGGTGATAGCAAATTTAAACACAAGCATAAGCGCTTCGATGGCAAGTGCGATGATAATAGAGCCGATAAATCTAACCATCGTCTTATAAATAACGCTATTTTCCTCGTGATTTTTGCCTAACACCTCTTCTTCAAATATCGTCTTAACAAGGTCAAAAATGGCAAGAGCTAGCGTTAAAATAATGGTTGATTCAAAAATTTCTTCGACATTTATATGCTCGATACTCTTTGAGATAAAGCTCTTTACGCCGTGCCAAAATAAAAATGCGCAGATCATAAAAAGCGATGCACAAAAGAGCGCATAGACTGTCTTTAAAAATCTACCAAAATGCTCCTCGACAAAGCCGCTATCGACCATATTTAGGATATTTTCTAGGCTTATGTCGATGCAAGCGATAAATTTAAGCTCATTTTTTTCATTATAGATAGGCACGCTTGCTGTGACACACAAACCTCCATTTAGACTTGATGGATATGGATCGCTTAAAACGCACCTTTTCTCGCGCACAGCGGTGTAGTAGTAGGCTTTGTTTGCGCGGTTTTCACCTTTTGGAATTTTATACTTTTCATTTAGACTGATCGAGTCTTCGATCTGTATGCCATTTTCGTCTAAAATGTATAGTGCGTCAAAATTTTCTATCTCATGGCTAATCTTATCAAAGCCAGCTTTTATATTCTCCAAACAAACCCCAGGCAGTCTATTTGGTAAATTTCTACTAAATAAATAGCAGATATACGCCCTTGCCTTATATCTCGTGTCACTAAATCTCTTAATATCTTTTATAACCAAAACTAGCCTTTTAAATTTAATGCATGATTAAACTCTGGTACGATCACCTTAAGAGCAGGCGCTACCTCGTCATCTTCAAGCTGCAAAAGCCCATTTATCTGTGAATTTAAAAGAGTTAGATCATAAGGCTGTGAGTGTGTCACGAAGATCGACTCATACTTAGTTTGAACGTCATCTTTGTTGATAAGTAGCTCTTCATAAAGCTTCTCGCCAGGTCTAAGCCCCACAAATTCGATACCCAGATGCTCTTTGTTTGAAAGCAGAAGCATCTTTTTAGCAAGATCGACGATCTTAACTGGCTCGCCCATGTCAAGCACGAAAAGCTCTCCGCCTTTTGCGATAGAGGCTGCTTGAAGAACTAGCTGACACGCTTCAGATGTAAGCATAAAGTATCTTGTGATCTCTGGGTGCGTGACGCTTAAAGGCTTATTTGCAGCGATCTGCGCTTTAAATTTAGGTATGACTGAGCCACTTGAGCCAAGGACGTTACCAAAGCGCACACAAACTATCTCGCAGACACCTGCTTCGTTTGAATTTAGTGCGTAAAGCTCGCAAACACGCTTAGTTGTACCCATTATGTTTGTTGGGCGCACAGCCTTGTCTGATGAGATCATGACAAATTTCTTAGCACCATATTTTTTAGAAAGATCGACTGCATTTTTTGTGCCAAGGATGTTGTTTTCAACTGCTGAGCGAGGGTTTAGCTCGCAAAGTGGCACGTGTTTGTAAGCTGCTGCGTGGATGACGATCTCTGGTCTAAATTCTTCAAAAACCTCTTCAAAGTCTTTTAAATTTGTGATATTTACGAGCTTGCTAACAGTTCTTTTATCTCTTGTATCTTCGCCTATTTTATAAAGGTTAAACTCGCTGTGTTCAACCATTATAAGCTCACTTACGCCATATTTCAAGCACTGCTTGCAAATTTCACTTCCTATACTACCGCCAGCTCCAGTAACAAGCACTTTTTTATCTTTTAAGAAATTTGAAATGGCTTCTGGGTTTAGGTCTTTTGGCTTTCTAGCGAGTAAATCTTCGATCGAGATATCTTTGATCGGCTCATTTTCGATAAGCGAAAAGAGTTTCATATCTCTTATGCCATATCCAGTTAGTTCATCAACTAAAGCTTGAAGCTCGTCTTGATCGAGCGCAAGTGCGATGATAGCAGTCTTTGCGTCGTAGTCTTTTATAAGGCTTGGTATATCTTTTTTGTCTTGAACTAAAAATCCATCACAATATGTGCCAACAAGATCGCTTCTACCATCTACCACGCCAACTGCGTAGTAGTCAAGATATCCCTGCTTTAAGCCACGTAAGACGTGAAGCGCCTTTGAGGTAGCGCCGATGACCACGCATGGCTCGCCTTTGTGAGGTTTGTTTGAAAAGTCAAGCACCATACGCTTTGAAATTCTCAAAAGTCCGATGAGTAGGCATGAGATGAGCAGGTCTATAAAGATAACGCTTCTTGGATAAGGATTTAAAAAATCTTGTATGATGAAAAACACGATCGTAAATAAGATCGCCGCGCAAACGTGAGCTAGGAAAATTTTACGAGCTTCATTTAAGCCAAAAAATCTCCACGGCACCTTGTAAATTTTAAACATCCACATAAAAAAGAGCTTAAATACGATCAAAAATCCAGCCGTTACAAAAAGCCCTTGCACGTAGATATCTGGGATGTCGGCGTTAAATCTTAAAAGATAAGCCGCATATATCGAAAAAACAAATATAAAAACATCGCCAAGAAGGAAAAATACGAGCCTTTTTAACTTCGTTGCATGAAACATTTACGCATTTTCCTTGACTATTTTTATCACTCTTTCTTGTGTCTGCTTGCTCATATCACTGCCACTTGGCAAGCAAATTCCTCTTGAAAATAGATCTTCGCTATATCCATCAACAAAGCTTAGCGCGCCTTTAAATACTGGCTGTAAGTGCATAGGCTTCCAAAGTGGGCGGCTCTCGATGTTTGCATCAGCTAGTGCTTTTATAACTTTTAAATGTGCATCTTTTTTAGCAAAAACGCCAGTTGTGAGCCATCTGTTTCCACGAGAATTTGGCAGCTCTGGCATAAATTCTAAAATATCGCCAAGCTCTTTTTCATAAATTTCAAATACTTTTCTCTTTTGCTCGACTCTTTTTTCTAAAACTTCCATCTGAGCCACGCCAATAGCGCCTAGGACGTTGCTTAAGCGGTAGTTGTAGCCATAGTCTTTGTGCTCGTAGTGAAGCAGCGGCTCTCTTGCTTGTGTGCTGTAAAATCTAGCTTTTTCTACAAACTCACTATCCCCAACTAGCATGCCGCCGCCTGAAGTAGTGATGATCTTGTTGCCATTAAAGCTATATCCGCCCATCACGCCAAATGTGCCAAGTGCTTTGTCGCCGTAAAATCCACCAAGCGCTTCAGCTGCATCTTCAACCAAAGCGATGCCCTCATTTTGGCAAATTTCGCAAATTTCTTTCATCTTTGAAGCTTGTCCGTAAAGATGAGTGACGACTAGTGCTTTTGGCTTTTTAGGTAAATTTGAGATCGCTTTTTTAAGTAGTTCTGGGCTTAAATTCCAGCTCTCGTCGCTATCTATGAAGACTGGAGTTGCTTTTTCATAAAGTATCGGCGAGACTGAAGCCATAAAAGTAAAGCTAGAAGCTAGCACAAGATCACCCTCTTTCACGCCAAGGACGCGAAGCGCTAGGTGAAGTGCCGCAGTTCCAGCGCATAGTGCAAGCGCATCTTTGGCTCCAGTATAAGCCTTTATGCTATCTTCAAATTTATTGACATATTCGCCAAGTGGCGCTATGTAGTTGCTTTCAAAAACCTTTTTTATATATTCCTGCTCTTTTCCACTCATATTTGGTGGAGATAAAAAAACCCTATCCATTTTCATACCTTTCGTGATTTTTTGGCGATTTTAGCACTTATTTTTAAATTTATATCTTAGCGCGCTCGCATGCAGGCACGCCATACGCCTTTATGCCGTCCTTTATATCTCTAACGACCACGCTTCCAGCGCCAATGATGCAGTTTTTGCCGATGATTATGCCTTGAATGACGCTTGAGCCAATGCCAACATGTGTAAATTCTCCCACGCTCACATTTCCAGCAAGGGCTGCATTTGGGCTGATGTGAGCAAATTTGCCTATCAAACACTCATGCTCTATCACCGCGCCAGAGTTTATGATAGCGCCCTCTTTTATATGGGCTTTTGCGTTTATCACGGCATTTGGCATGACCACTACGCCTTTTTCTATCACGGCACTCTCGCTCACAACCGCACTTTTATGGATCAAATTTACTATCTCAAAGCCAGCATCCTCTACCTTTTGGCTGATCTTTTGCCTAGTTTTATTATCACCTATGGCTATTATGATGTCCGCTTTTTCAAGCTCTGGGCTAAATTTATGCTCACTGGCATCGTCTAAAAAAACTATCTCATCATATCCATTATTTCTAGCGATGTCAGCAACCACAAGGCCATGACCGCTTGCTCCGTAGATGTAAATTTTCTTAGTTTTTGCCATTAAATTTCTCCGTCGTCGCCTGCCCTTCTTTGCTTACACCACTTCGTTTTAGCACCTTTTTGATGGTCTGCAAGGCGATCTTTACATCAAGCATAAAGCTTAAATTTTTAGCGTAATAGACGTCGTATTCAAATTTTTTCTCCCAGCTTATGGCGTTTCTGCCATTTACCTGCGCTAGGCCCGTGATACCAGGGCGCACATCGTGGCGATGCTTTTGCGTTTCGTTGTAAATTGGTAGATACTCAACCAAAAGCGGCCTTGGTCCGATAAAACTCATATCGCCTTTTAGCACATTAAAAAGCTGTGGTAGCTCATCAAGGCTAAGTGAGCGGATCAGTTTGCCAAATTTACCAAGACGCTGTTCATCTGGCAAGAGCTCGCCATTTGCGTCACGCTCGTCGCTCATCGTCTTAAATTTATAAATTTTAAAAATTTTCTCATTTAGCCCTGGTCTTGCCTGCGTGAAAATAACATCACGGCTAACCTTAAAATAGATAAATATCGCGGTTGCTATGATGATAGGCGATGTTAAAATGAGCAAAAACAAAGCCCCCAAAATATCAATCACCCTTTTTAAAAAATTTCTATACATCTATAAATTTCCTATAAATTTCTATATATCTTTTTGCGATTTGCTTCTCGTCAAACTCGCTTACTGCCCAGTCCCTGCCATTTTGCCCAAGCTTAGCGCAAAGCTCCTCGTCATCAAGTAAAATTTTTATCTTACTTGCTAGATCACTTGCGTCTTTTACCTTGCATAAAAGTCCGTTGTAGCCCTCTTTTACAGCTTCATTGCAGCCTGTAACATCGCTTACAACGACTGCTTTAGCCATACTCATCGCCTCTAAAACCGTTCTTGGAAAACCCTCTTTATAACTTGGCAAAGCAAGTAAATAAGAAGCCTTTAAAAGCTGCGGGATGTCGTTTCTGGCTCCTAAATAGCGTACTTTGCCACCTTTTAAAAAGCTCTCGTCCGCGGTTGATTTATTGCCAGCAAAGCCCTCGCCCACAAAGACAAATTCGCAGTTTTTGTAGCCATTTAAAATTTCTGCTGCCTCGTAAAATTCGCGAACACCCTTGTGCCACATGGCTCTTGCGATCATGAGAACCACTTTTTTATCGCCAAGGTCCGCCGCCTGCGTGATAGCTGGGTCAAATTTAGCAGTATCCACGCCGACACTTTTTATGCGGTACACTTTGCTTTTATCTATCAAATTTCTAGAGATCAGATAGTCTGGATCTGCGTCATTTACGAAGATGCAAGCATCAGCCTTTGCAAAAGAGAGCTTATAAAGGCTCTCCATGACAAAACGCACAGCCTTTGTCTTAAGATCATCATCGATATAAAAGCTGCCAAGCCCTTCGACCAAATTTATCACATGCTTTATGCCAGCATTTTTAGCGGCAAATGTGCCAAAGACATTTGACTTGTGAGCGCCAGTTTGAAGTAGGTCTAAATTTAGCTCACCTAAAATTTGAGATAGTTTTTTTGAGTTATTTATCACGGTTAGCGGATTTAAGCTAGCTTTGTCAAGCTCGTAGGTGACGGCATGAAAACTCTTTGCAAGCTCATCTGTAAAGTCGCCCTTTGGAGCGATAGCAAAAACTTCATGCCCCATATCTTTTAAAGCCTGCATAATGGGCCGTCTAAAAAAGTGTATGCTCATATCAGCGTGGCTTAAAAATCCTATCCTTGCCATCTCTACCTCTTTAGTTTATAAACTTTTGCCGCCCCGTCAAGTATGACTGGCTCAAAGACCTTTGGATCGTATCTTTCAAGCACGAAAAGCTGGATGTAGGCGCTATTTAAAATGCTCTCATCAAGGATGATAAATCTGCCATAATCCCTCATATAAATGACAGAAATATTTGAATTTTCATTATTTTTATACTCTTTTACATTTAGCTTGCCAGCCTCGTTGTAATCAGTCTCTATGAAAGATCTTAGCGGTAAGACCTTGCCATCATAGATCAAACTTGTGACATCGCTTGTTAGTGTAAATCCACCACTTAGCCTAATGCCCTTTTCACTTTGCGAGATCGCTCTAGTGGTGATGAAAAGTCCGTTGTTTAAATTTTTACCACTTTTTAGATCGATCTTGCTAAACTGCAAAATGGTCGGGAAGATGCTAAGCATCCTATCTGGCAGGTAATAATATATCTCTCTGCTCTTTGCTGGCAGGCTAAAATTTGCCTCTTTTATCTCGCTAAAAAACTGATCAACGCTTAAATTTCTATCTTTTAAAATTTGAGCCAAGTTGCCATTAAAGTGCTCTTTGAAATTTCGCTCCGTATACTCAACATCGAGCCTTGCCATATTTGCCGAGCTCATCTCGTCGCTCCCGAGCGCAAAACTCACGGCAAAATTTTCACGTCCAAGGTGCTTTCCGCCGTCAATTAGTGTCTTAACATCGCTGTAATATCTAATCGGATATCCATAGTCCCACCACGCAACCACGTAGTCCTCGCGTCCTGCGATGCTTTTTAGCTTATTTAAAATTTTAACCTCTTTATTTACAAAGACTGGCTCAGCCTTGTAGCCATAGATATGAATGAGCGCTGGAGCAAGCACAAGAGCTGCTATGAAGGCTCTTATGAGATTTAGCACGGCTCCTTTTAGCTTTAAATTTGCAAGCACAAACTCTACTAAGTAGCCAAAGCCAAGCGCCATGATAGGCACAGCGTAAATGGTAAATCTAAGGCCGCTTTTAAAGGCCAAAAAGCCAAGTGCAAGCATGCCAAGCGAGACGGCAAATGAGCGGTGCATATAGCAAAATAGCGCAACACCAACAAGCGAGATCAAAAATGTGATGACATTTGCGCTTATCCTCTCGCAAAATAGCGTAAAATCAACGACGCTTGACTCTTGGATAGTTTGATTGACATTAAAAAAGTGAAAGCTCATGCCGCCAACTTCAGGCGC
>CAUSWS010000012.1:0-13685 GCA_963535265.1 uncultured Campylobacter sp.
ATCGATAGCAAAAATAAAATAAAAGTGATAATAAAAGAGTTAAAATGAGATACATTGGGGCTCACGTAAGCGCGGCTGGAGGCGTATCTAACGCACCGATAAACGCTGCAAAAATAGGAGCAAATGCCTTTGCACTTTTTACAAAAAACCAGCGTCAATGGAGCGCAAAAGAGCTGAGCGAGAGCGAGATAGAGCAGTTTAAAGCAAATTTAAAAGCCTCTGGCATAAGCGCCAATCACGTCTTGCCACATGCAAGCTACCTCATAAATTTAGGCCATCCAGAAAAAGAGGCAAGAGCTAAGTCCCTTGAAGCCTTTATCGATGAGATAGAGCGAGCTAGTCAGCTTGGATTAAAACTTTTAAATTTCCACCCTGGCTCACACCTAAAGCAAATAAGCCAAAATGAGTGCCTAGATAACATCGCTAGATGCATAAACGAAGCGCTAAAACGAACAAGCGGCGTAAAACTAGTCATCGAAAATACAGCTGCTCAAGGCTCAAATTTAGGCTTTAGTTTTAAGCAGATCGCCTATCTCATAGAGCACACAGACGATGAGAGCAGAGTTGGCGTTTGCATCGATACTTGCCACGCATTTGCCGCTGGGTATGATCTAAGAAGCAAAGAAGCCTACGCCAAGACAATGGATGAATTTGATGCGATGATAGGCTATAAATTTCTATCTGGCATGCACCTAAATGACGCCAAATTTGGGCTTAGCTCAAAAAAAGATAGGCATGAGAGCCTTGGCAAGGGCGAGCTTGGGCTTGGCGCTTTTGAAAATATAATAAATGATGATAAAATAGGCGAAATTCCCTTGATTTTAGAGACGATTGACGAGAGTATTTGGGAAGATGAGATCAAAATTTTAAGAAACCTAGAAAAGGAAAAGCTATGAAAAGAGTGCTTTTAAGCATTGTTGCGACGTGTTCATTATTAAATGCTGGCGGATATAAAGTCCCTGAGCAAAGTGCTGACTCTTTAGGGCTTGCTGCTAGCAACGTAGCCTTTAGTTTTGGGGCTGATGCGGCTTATTTTAACCCTGCAAACATGATGTTTTTAGACGGGCTTCACCATTTTGAAAGCACGCTTGGTTGGTTTCATATAAATTCCATCGATTTTAAAAGCGATGGTGGCAAGAGCTACAGCTCAGAGAAATTTGACTCACTAGCTGGCACATTTAGCTTTGTAACGCCAGAAATTTATGAAAACTGGAGATTTGGACTAGCTCTTGCTGTGCCCGCTGCTGTTGGCATCTCGTGGGAGGATCCAGAGACTGCTTTTACTGGCAAGAGGTTCAAACTACAAGTTGTCGAGCTAAATCCAACCGTGGCTTACCGCATAAATGACAAACTTGCCATTGCTCTGGGCGCTAGAGGCGTTTATAGCAAGGGCAAGATAGCAAGTGACTTTGGACGTTTTGGCTACAGAGAGATACAAGGTGATGGCATAAACTACGGCTACAACGTCGCTCTTACATATAGACCTATCGAGGATCTAAGCTTTGCAGTGACTTACCGCTCGAAGGTAAATTTAGAGCTTAAAGGTAGTGCTGATGCTGATTTTAACGGACCGCTAGCGCCTATAAGCTATCATGGCAAGACAAAAGTTGAAATCCCTCTACCTGCTCAGCTAGTGCTTGCTACTGGATATAAATTTAGCGACTTTACCCTTTTGCTAGCTTTCGAGAGGACTTACTGGTCTAAATTTAAAGATTATGACTTTGAATATGATGATAAGACGTCAGCTCATTCACACCCTATTCTAGGTAGATACTTTAAGGCATTTATGGACGATCCAGTCGTTAAAAATGCAAAAGATACAAACACATATAGGATAGGCCTTGCCTACGACGTAAATGAAAAACTTAGGCTAATGGCTGGCTTTTCATACGATGAGGATATCACTAGCAGCGAACATACTGGCTTAGAGCTTCCAAACACCACCTCTCAGGCATATTCGTTTGGGGCAAACTATAAATTTACGCCAAATTTAGAGCTAGGACTAGGCTATCTCTATCAGCACCGAGACAAAAAGCGTGCAACAGATATAAAAAATGGTACTCGCAACGGCACTGGCTCAATGTCTGGCGAATTTGACGCAAGTAGCGTTCAGATAGCTGCAATGACATTTAAATACTCTTTCTAGGGCTAAAAATGCAATACTCTTATAATAATTTTTATGAAATTTTGACCAAAGTAGCAAAGCAGAGTCCAAACCAGATAGCGATCTTTGACGAAAAAGAGAAGCTAAAATACCACGAAATAAAGCAAAACGTCGATAAAGTGGCAGCTTACTTGCAACTTTGCGGAGTAAATTTTGGCGACAAAGTGGCTATGGCGGTGGCAAATTCGAAAGAATTTATCATCTCATACCTTGCCATCACGGCTATCGGTGCGGTTGCGGTGCCGATGAACACCTTTTTAAAAACAAATGAGTTTGAATATATCTTAAATGACTGCGGTGCAAGGGTGCTTTTCGCCTCTAGCTCGCTAGCAAAAGAGCTAATCGCACTTAGCGAGCTTGAAATTTTAAGAAAGATCATCTGGATCGGTCAAACGCCAAAAAAACTTCAAAGCGCCTCAAAAGACGACTATGTAAGCGTTGATGAGGAGTATGGCGAGAGCGCTTATCTCTCTTCTACGCCACAAATTTCAAAAGAGGATATGAGCAAGGGCTATGAAAATAACGGCGTTGTAAAAAATGTAAATTTCAGCGAAGCACTAAACCACAAATACACCCTAAGTATCACGAAATACCCTAAAATAGACGATCTCATGCATATCATCTACACCTCAGGCACCACAGGCAAGCCAAAGGGTGCTATGATAAGCTATAAAAATATCTTCTCAAACGTCATCGGCGCTCATGAGCGTTTCAAGGTTAAAAAAAGCGATAGATTTATCGTATTTTTGCCGATGTTTCATAGCTTCACGCTCACAGCTATGGTGCTTTTACCGATATATGCAGGTGCTTCGATGGTGCTTGTAAGATCGGTCTTTCCATTTTCAAACGTGCTAAAACAGACGCTGCTTAAAAGAGTTACTGTATTTTTGGGTATCCCAGCCATCTATACAGCCATCGGCAAGGCAAAAATTCCTTGGTATTTTAGATGGTTTAACCGCATAAGGCTATTTGTAAGTGGCGCTGCTCCGCTTGCTAAGCAAACGATTGATGATTTTAGAGTGAAATTCCCACGTGCAACGCTAGTTGAAGGATACGGCCTTAGCGAATGCTCGCCAGTCGTAGCGGCAAATTTATTTGACAAGCAAAAGCTTCTAAGCGTGGGCCCTGCGCTAAATGGCTATGAGGTCAAGATCGTAGATGATGAGATGATGGAGCTACCAATCGGGCAGATAGGCGAGATCATCGTAAAAGGTGACTGCGTCATGCAAGGCTACTACGGCATGCCAGGCGTGACAGATGAGACCATCATAAATGGCTGGCTAAAGACTGGAGATCTTGGCAAGATCGATGAAGAGGGCTTTATCTACATAGTTGATCGCAAAAAGGACCTCATCATATCAAAGGGCATAAACATCTATCCACGCGAGATCGAAGAAGTCATCTATAAGCTTGAAGCCGTCGAGGCTGCAGCAGTCATCGGAGTAAAAGACGTGCATGCAGACGAAGAGGTCGTAGCTTTTATACAAGTAAAAGATGGCATGGATCTTGATGAAAAGACGGTTAGAGAGCATCTAAAGAAAAATTTAGCAAATTTCAAAATTCCAAAAAGCATTTATTTTGCCGAAGAGCTACCTAGAAACGCCACTGGCAAGGTGCTAAAACGTGTGCTAAAAGAGCAGATAAAGGATAAAATTTAGTGAAGTATTTGCTTGATTTTCTAAACCAAGATCTCAAAAAAAGTCAAATTTACGAGCTGATAAAGTGCGGCGATGAAGAGGGAGAAATTTTAAAATACCTAAGCAAAGCCTACGTGCAAGGCACAGCTAGCATAAGCGTTTTTGAGCTACTTGGAGCTGTTTTTGGCACGCAAAATGACAAGCAGCTTTTATACCTTAAATTTATAAAAAATTTGCTAGATAGCGGCTGGATAGTGCAAAACTACGGTCTTTTTAAAATGCCAGAGAGCCCGCAAAAAAGCTCAAGCCAAGGGCTACTTTCGCTACTTCACTCTGAAATTTCACTCTCAAGCACTTTTTTAAAGATCCTTGAAGATGGCAACGCTGATATAAGCCTGCCAGAACTTGCGCTTTATGAAGATCATTTGGAGTATTTAAAAGATCAGTTTTTAAAGATAGAGCTCTACTCAAAGGCTGCGATATTTGAAGGTGGCTCAAATGACGCTAAAAAGCGCATAAATGAGCAAATTTCTGAGCTTACAAAGCGCATAAACGAGCGTGTAAAACTAAGCAAGATCAGCCTAAAGATAGAGCAAATTTTTAAAGAAAACTCACTTGATGAAAAAGAGCAGATCATCTTTTTAGCCCTTTTAAAAGAAGAGTACGCGGGCGACTTTGAAAATGGTCGCGACCTAAACACGCTTGTTGGACTAATAAGCAAAGATGAGCTTGAGCGTATCAAAAACCGCACGCTTTTAGAGGATGGCTCAAGGCTCATCGAGGGTGCGCTCATTGACTACGACGAGGTTTTAAACGCTTATGGAAACGTTAGCAAGAGCTTTTTTATAAACGAAGAAATTTTGCAAAGCATAATGCACCCAAAAAATGACAAAAACAGCAAGAAAATCAAGATCGAAAGCCTAGTAAAAGAGCAAGAAATTTTTGAGCTAATAGAGCCAGTAACGAGCCTAGAAGACGTCGTGCTAAACGAAAAGACAAAGCAGCTTTTAAGCACGATACTAAAGCAAGTCGATAAAAAAGTGCTCGCCAGACTTAGCAGCTGGGGCATAAAAACTAGGAAAAATATAGATGCTAAGATCATCTTTTACGGCGAGCCTGGCACTGGTAAAACCATGAGCGCTGTTGGGCTTGCGAAGAGCCTAAAGAAGCAAATTCTAAGCTTTGACTGCTCAAAAATTTTAAGCAAATATGTCGGCGAGAGCGAGCAAAATGTAAGGAAAATTTTTGATACTTACAAAGAAATTTGCAAAAAAAGCGGCAGCGAGCCAGTGCTCTTGCTAAACGAAGCCGATCAGTTTTTAAGCACGAGAGTGGAGAGCTCAAGCGGCGCTGAAAAGATGCATAATCAAATGCAAAATATCTTTTTAGAGCAGATCGAGCGCTTTGAGGGCGTGCTGATCGCTACGACAAATTTCTTACAAAGCCTTGACGTGGCGTTTTCTAGAAGGTTTGACTATAAAATCGAGTTTAAAAAGCCTGATTTTAACGGCAGGCTGGCGATCTGGCGTAAAATTTTGCCTGAAAATGCGAGCTTTGAAGATGGCTTTAGCGTAGAAAGGCTGGCAGAGTTTAACCTAAGTGGCGCGCAAATCGTCCTTGCACTAAAAAATACCGCCTTAAAAGTCGCCATAAAAGATGATGGGATTTTTACCTTTGAGGACTTCAAAACCACGATAGAGCGCGAGCTAAACTCAAGCTTTGGCGAGGATAAAAAGATGGGATTTGGCTATTAGCTTTTCCCATAATTTATAAATTTGACTTTGCGTTACACAAAACCGCTGACGTTTATAAGAAATTTGCTTCACTCAATAAAAATTTAGACGAGTTTCGCCGCTAAAATCACGGAAAACGTGAGTTAAATTTAGGCTTTGGCGATAAAAAATGCAGATAAGTGCCAAGAGTATGAAATTTTGTTTTTATATGGAGTATGCCCCTAAAAGACATAGAGATCACAAAATAAATTCAAGCTCTGACGATGAAAAAATAGGTTTTATTCTTGTGCTTTTTAAAGCTATCTTGCAATGTTTGCGCTGCAACAAAGACCAAAGACGGATATCAAATTTGCTTTTATCTATTAAATTTACAAGAAGCCTACCATTAAAAGTTATAAAAAACATGAAGCAAATTCGATCTTTGGCAAAAAAAGAGGTTTTTCTCTTGTTTTTTTAAATCTATGCTTTTGCTTCACGAGGCAAAGTCTAAATTATAGACACTCGCCAAACTAAACATGTAATTTTAAATTTCCGCAAGAGCTACAGCAGCATAGACGCTATCCATAGGCTTTTTGCATAAATTTAACTAGCTCGCTTGCCTCAAATTTACGACCTCAGCCTTTACAAACAAGCAGATGGTCTCAAATTTTAAAAATTTATCCGCTCCGCAACTCTCGTTTAGGCAGATAAATTTTTACATAAGCTATTTCCTTACTTTGCCATATATTGCGGACTTTTACATTAAAGTATAGGATTGCGGGTCAAAGTGTGAAATTTTTTCTATTAAATTTGAGCGAAAAACTATAGCATGACAAGTGCCAACTTATAGAAAATCTACCCACTCATATGCCATAAATTTACTACTGCAACCTTTGCAAACAAACATTTTTTATTAAAAAGCCAAAAATTTTAAATTTTATCCGCCGTGTGAAGCGTGGGCGTGACTGCTTTTTTATAACACTCGTTTTTTTGCCTAACACAAAAAATCGCCCACTCCGTGAAATTTAACCTAGCAAAGCCCTATAAATTTCAAATTTTCTACCACACTTTTTACATCAGCACTTTTTTGCACCAAAAAAAGCAAAATTTACCGATCTTTTTAATAAAAGGCTATAAAATTTTAGTAGTCAAATTTATAAAAAGGTTGCAAATTTCAGAAATTTACTGATTGATCTTATCAAGCAGCTCTTCGACCTCTTCAAGTACAAAGGCCTCTTCTGAGCTTTGTTTTAAGAAGCTCTCCATAAATTCTTTCTTCGAGATCGCAAGGTCAAGCTCCTTGTCACTACCCTTTTGATATGCTCCGATGCGAAGCAAGACCTCATTTTCTTTTAAAAGTGAGTAGAGGCGCTTAAATTTCATCGCATTTAGCTTGTGTTCTTTGCCGATCACGTCACCCATGACACGCGAGGCCGAGTTTTGGATATTGATAGGTGGGTAGATGCCAAAGTCCGTTAGCTCGCGGCTTAGCACGATGTGTCCGTCTAGGATAGAGCGGCTTTGGTCAGCTATCGGGTCGCTCATATCATCGCCCTCGACTAGCACGGTGAAAAATGCCGTGATACTGCCCTTGCCCTCCTCTTTGCCGGCGCGCTCCATTAGCTGTGGCAAGAGTGTGAGCGAGCTTGGCGGATAGCCCTTTGAGGTCGGTGGCTCGCCAAGCGCAAGGCCGATCTCACGCTGCGCCATCGCAAAACGCGTCACGCTATCCATGATAAAAAGCACGTCGTTGCCCTGCTGTTTGAAGTACTCAGCCACGCTCATCGCACAAAATGCGCCGTATTTTCGCATGAGCGAGCTGTCATCACTGGTCGCTACGATGATGACCGTGCCCTCCAGGTCGCCGCCTAGGTTTTTTTCTATAAATTCAGGCACCTCACGGCCACGCTCGCCTATTAGTGCGACTACTTTTATGGGCGCTAGCGTGTTTTTTACGATCATGCCCATAAGGGTTGATTTACCCACGCCAGATCCCGCAAAAATCCCCAGCTTTTGCCCTTTACCGCAAGTAAGTAGCCCATCTATCGTCTTTATCCCAACGCTAAAAGGCTCGTTTATAAGCCCTCTTTTCATCGCATCTATCGGCGCTCTCATGATCGGCATATATTCAGTTGTATCGATCGCCCCTTTGCCGTCAATGGGCTTCATAAATGGATCGACCACGCGACCAAGCAAATTTGGCCCAACCGGTATGCTCATGCCTTGATCGCTCTCATAGACAAAGTCGCCTATCCTAAAGCCCTCGACAAAGCCAAACGGGCTGATATAAGCGCCATCTGTCTTTATCTCCGTGACCATGCCAAGGCCGTTTTTGCTCTTGTCCTTTGCGACTATTCGCACGATGTCGCCGATACTTGGGCGAAGTCCAGTGATCTCTATCGTAGTAGCTGTGATCTTTGTGATGACGCCAAAAGTATTTGAGAGCTTCACGCCCTCTTTAAGCCTTGAATTTATACGCTCTAAACTCAAAAATGCGTTTCCCTAGGCGAATTTATCAGCGAAAAAAACTCTCGCCTTGTGTCTGCATTTTTGATAAAGCAGCCTCTAAGCGCAGAGGTCGTGGTAGTCGAGTTTATCTTCTCCACACCCCTCATCTCAACGCACATATGCCTAGCCTCGACGACTACTCCAACGCCTTTTGGAGCGATCACGTCCTCAAGCGCCTTTGCGATCTGCTCGGTCATCTGCTCTTGAATTTGCAAGCGTCTGGCGTAGATATTTACCATGCGTGGAATTTTACTAAGGCCAACAACCTTGCCATTTGGGATGTACGCGACATGCACACGGCCAATTATTGGCAACAAATGGTGCTCACAAAGGCTGTAAAACTCGATGTTTCGCATTAAAACCATTTCGTTATTTGAGCTAGTAAATAGCGCATCACCAAGGACTTCTTTTGGGTCCTGCTCGTATCCGCTAGTTAGAAATTTAAAAGCTTTATAAACGCGTTCTGGGGTTTTAATAAGCCCTTCTCTGTTTGGATCTTCGCCGATGATAGTTAGCATATTTTTAACTGAATTTTCAAAACTCTCTTGCATAAATTTTCTCCATAATTTTATCGCCAAATTCTACGTTAAAACGCCTTTTATATCTATAAAAATTTACAAATTTACAATGAAATAAGGAAAATTCTGCTATATTTTGGGCTAAAAATTTGTATTCATAAAGGAATTCGATGGAAATCAAAATCAAAGCTCTAGATAGCGTAAATACCCTAGCAAGCACGACTGTAAGTGCAGATGCTATAAAGTCTAGCGTAGAAAAACTAGCAAAAAAAGCGGCAAAAACTATGAAAGTAGATGGCTTTAGACAAGGCCATGTGCCAGTCGCTGTCGTGCTAAAACGCTACGAGAAAGAGCTAACAAACGACGCTGAGCAAGATGTCTTAAGAGATGTAGTCGAAGAGGCTATCAAACAAGCAGGCAAGAAAAATGACGATCTTATCGGCGAGCCTATCGTTTCAAAATTTGACAAAAAAGATGACAAGATCGACGTTGAGCTAACAGTTTCATTTAAGCCAAGCGTCGATGTGAGCGGTTATGAGAGCTTGATACCTGAGTTTTCAAACCCACGCGTTTTGAAAAAAGATATCGATGAGAAAAAAACTGAACTTCTAAAAATGATAGCTCCACTTGAAAAAATTGATGGCAAAAGAGGCCTAAAAGTCGGCGATTTTGCTAAATTTGACTTTGAAGGCTTTGTTGATGGCGTTGCATTTGAAGGTGGCAAGGCTGAAAACTACGTGCTTGAGATCGGCTCAAACCAATTCATCCCAGGCTTTGAAGATGGCATGGTAGGCATAAAAGCTGGTGGCGAAAAAGATATCGAGGTAAAATTCCCAGAAAACTATGGCGCTGCACATTTAGCTGGCAAAGATGCTGTTTTTAAAGTAAAACTTCACGAAATTCAAGAGAGAAAGATCCCTGAGAAGCTAGACGAAGAGATGCTAAAAACTATCCTTCCAAACGAAGAAAAACCAACTGAAGAGCTACTTGAAGAGCGCATAAAAGAGCAAATTCGCCAAGAGAAAATTTATAAACTTATAAACGAAGAGCTAAAACCAAAATTTGCTGAAGCTGCGGTTGAGAAATTTAAATTTGATGTGCCAAAAAATATCGTCGAGCAAGAGATCGATATGCAGTTTAGAAACGCATGGAGCTCATTTACTCCAGACGATATGAAGAAATTTAGAGAAGACAAAGACGCTCTAGCTAAAAAACGTGACGAGTATAGAAAAGACGCTGAAAATAGCGTTCGCCTAACTTTCATCATAGATGAGCTAGCTCGCGTAAGAGGCGTGAAAGTGAGCGATCAAGAGGTTGTTCAAGCGATCTATTTTGAGGCGTATAGAAGTGGCCAGGATCCAAAAGCGCACCTTGAGATGTACCGCAACCAAGGCATGCTTCCAGCTATAAAGATGTCGATGATCGAAGAGAAGCTATTTAGCGAGCTTTTCAACAAAGAAAAAGACGAAAAAAAAGCAAGCAAAAAAGAGAAGGCTGAGTAATGAGCTATTACGTTCCTGTCGTAGTTGAAAGAACTAGCAGAGGTGAGCGAAGCTATGATATATACTCCCGTCTTTTAAAAGACAGGATCGTTATGCTAAGTGGCGAGATAGAGGACGGCATGGCTGCTTCTATCGTCGCTCAGCTGCTATTTTTAGAGGCTGAAGATCCAGATAAAGATATCTACCTTTATATAAACTCACCAGGCGGCGTGATAACAAGTGGTTTTAGCATATATGACACGATGAACTACATAAAGCCAGATGTTTGCACGATCTGCATAGGTCAGGCTGCAAGTATGGGTGCATTTTTGCTAAGTTGCGGCACGCCTGGAAAGAGATATGCACTGCCAAATTCTCGTATCATGATACACCAACCACTTGGTGGCGCTAGAGGACAAGCAACTGATATCGAGATACAAGCTCGTGAAATTTTACGTTTGAAAGAAATTTTAAATGGAATTTTGGCAAAAAATACAGGCCAAAAGCTAAGCAAGATCGTAAAAGATACTGAGCGCGACTTCTTTATGAGCTCAGCTGAAGCTAAAGAATACGGACTTGTCGATAAAATTTTGGAGAAAAGTTTTAAATAAGGCCCAAAGTGATAAAGATAGATAACGCACCAGATCCTAATAAAAAATTAGCTGAAACAAAGCCAGTTGTTAAAAAAGAAAAGGTAAATATCTATAAATTTTCAGAGGACGTTTTGCACGAGTTAAGCGACGATAACATCCCATCTACACCGACAAACTACTCTATCTACTTTGAAAAGATGCTTGATAAACAATCAGATGAGTTTAGAAAAGAGATAGGTGATACTATTGTAGCAAGTTCTGAAAGCTCAGTGCCAACTAATAGTAATATCTCTATTGAAAAAGAGGTAAAGCAGGGCTTCATACAGATAAAAAGTATGCTTCAAGCAGTCGTGATCATCTATAAAAATTTAGGCGTCATGAGAGGTCTGGTACAAAAGCATATAGATGAGCTCAAAAATAATACAAACATCCTTGCACTTCAAAATATTCTAAGTGCTTTCAATCAAGATCTTGTTAAACTCAATGAGATTATGTATAAGCACCTTGATATTATAAAAGTAAGTTATAATGAAATTGGCAAAATGTTTAAATCCATTGAAGAGCAGTCTATTTACGATACAAACTACGAAGTTTATAACAAAAACTTTCTGCTTGTTACGGTACAAAGTGAAGTAGAAGCCATTAAAAGATATGGTTATAGCGCATCATTTTTACTAGTTAAATTAAAAGATAGATTTGCAAATCGAGTTAAGAATTTAAAAGAGCGAAATAATATGCTTAAAAGTATGTCGCAACTTCTTTTAAGAACTTCACGCAGAAGTGATATAGTCGCTCACTACGGTGATGGCTGTTTTGCTATGGTGATGAAATACACCGATGAAAGTGGCACAAAACAAGCATGTACGAGAATTTTAAATATGCTCTCGTCCATATCTTGGAGAATAGACAACGAAGAATGCAAACTAGATATACAAATCGTCTCAAGTATGATAACTAAAAAAAGGAGCGCTGAAGAGTTGATTTCATATACGCTTGACCAGCTGATAGTCACACAAGATGACGAACAACCTATATTTTTAGACGAGAAAGCAGAGAATTAGTTTGATCCTAGAAGTTTTATCCTATCCAAATAAAAAACTTTATGAAATTTCAAAAGAGGTTGAAGTTTTCGATGAGAAGCTTCACAAACTTCTTGATGATATGTATGAGACGATGATCGCAAAAGAAGGCATCGGTCTTGCGGCCATACAAATAGGTGTTGCAAAGAGAATTTTCATCATAAATTTAGCCAACGAAGAGGGCGTGCAAGATAGAGAAAATTTAATCGAGATCATAAACCCAAAATTTGAGCTACGTGAGGGCGAGTGCGTCTATCAAGAGGGCTGCCTTAGTGTGCCTGGCTACTACGAGGACGTTAAACGAAGTGAGGTAGTTGCTATTAAATTTCAAGATCGCTTTGGCAAAGAGCAGACATTAAAAACTGACGGGCTACTAGCGATCGCCATCCAGCATGAAAATGACCACCTAGACGGGCATCTTTTTATAGAAAAAATAGGCTTTAACAAACGCAAAAAATTCGATAAGGAATACAAAAAGCAGAAAAAAGAAAAGATATCATGAAGTCCCTAAAATGTGCTACTTACGGCGACGGACTAAAGATCATTGATGTTGAGTCTATCTTTTCTCGTGGGCTTCCTGGCTTTAGTATCGTGGGCCTTGCAAGCACCAGTATCAAAGAGAGTACAGAGCGCGTAAAGGCGGCACTTTTGGCACTTGACTTTGCCTTTCCAGCGCAAAAAATAACCATAAATTTATCCCCCTCAGACCTACCAAAAAGCGGCTCACATTTTGACCTAAGTATCGCCCTTCTCATCGCCCTTCAAAAGGCAAAAAGCTTGGAGAAAATTTTTGTTTTTGGCGAGCTTGGGCTTGATGGTAGTGTAAAAAGCACGGCAAATTTGTTTTCAATCCTGCTTTTTTTAAGCACGCAGGTGCAAAAGGCAAAAATTTTAGTGCCTAGTGAGATAGCCGCCAAAGCCTCGATGATCCCAAATTTAGAGGTTTATGGCGTTAGCACACTAGAAGAGGCGATAAAGTTTTTTAGTGACGCAGATTTTGCTAAAAGCAGGCATTTTAGCACCACACACGAGCTATTTTCAAATGTGATAGAAGTTGATGGCAAGAGATATGTTCCAAATTTAAACTTCGAGCTTGATTTTAAAGACGTTTTGGGTCAGGAAAGAGCCAAAAGAGCCTGTGTCATCGCAGCCGTTGGCATGCACAATATCTTATTTGAAGGCAGCCCAGGCAGCGGTAAGAGCATGTGTGCAAAACGCCTCGTTTATATCATGGCGCCACAAAGCCTAGAAGAGGTGCTAAAGTCCGCCGCCTACCGCTCGCTAAACCTGCAAGATAGCGAATTTACAAGCACTAGAGCCTTTCGCTCGCCTCATCACACCTCGACAAAAAGCTCGATCTTTGGCGGTGGCTCAAACGTCGCAAAGATCGGCGAGATCGCACTTGCAAATGGTGGAGTGCTATTTTTTGATGAGTTCCCACACTTTTCCAAACAGGTGATCGAAAGCCTTAGAGAGCCACTTGAAGACAATCAAATTCACATCGCAAGGGTAAATTCAAAAGTGACTTATGAGACTAAATTTATCTTTGTAGCCGCGCAAAATCCATGCCCTTGTGGAAATTTATTCTCCCGTAATCTAAACTGCAAATGTAGCGAAAACGAGATAAAAAATTACAAAGCCAAAATTTCAGCCCCAGTACTTGACCGCATCGATCTAAAGGTCGCTATGGACGAGAGCTCGCCAGATGATAAGGCGAGTTTAAGCTCGCATCAGATGAGCAAGATGGTTTTAAAGGCCTTTATCTTTCAAAAAAAGCGTGCTCAAGATGAGCTAAATGGTAAGCTTAGTGACGCGCAGGTGGCTAAATTTTGCACGCTAAATGCCGAGGCAAGTGAAATTTTACAAAAGGCTGCCATGAAGTACAACCTCTCTCAAAGGGGCATAAAAAGGACGCTTAGAGTGGCTAGAAGCATCGCTGATCTTGATGAGAGCGAGCAAATTTTAAAGCCCCACATCCTAGAGGCGCTTAGTT
>CAUSWS010000013.1:0-13674 GCA_963535265.1 uncultured Campylobacter sp.
ATTTTAAAGCCAAATTCTTTTTTCACCTCAGCTAAAATTTCACAACCCTTCTCTAGCCCAGGGCCGCGAAATGAGCTAATGCTCGTGCGATTTGCCTTGTCAAAGCTAGACTTAAAGTAAAAATCAAGCTTTGGATTTTCATTAAATTTAACTAGCCTTTTTGCCACTTCAAAAACAAGCTCCTTGCTCTCTATCACGCAAGGTCCAGCGATTAAGATCATATTTTCTCCTTTATTTTTCTTTAACAACTAAAATTCCACTCACCACAACAAGCACGATACCTGCGAGTGCTAGGTTATTTGGCAACGCATCGCCCATAAAATAGCCAATAATAAGCGTAAAAATGACGTCAGCGTAGCTAACTGCGGCGATCACACCAGCTTTTTTGCCAACTGCAAATGCCTTTGTCATAAACGCCTGAAAATAGTAGCCACTAAGCCCCATTAGCAAGATAAAAACGACGTTGTGCCAGCTTGGCATAGCAAATTTAGAAAATAAAAAATCCAGAGGCTCATAGGTGAAAAATTCAGCCATCCCCATGCAAATAAGCGGCAAAAACGAGCCCCAAAGCATAAAGCTTAGCACGATGATATTTGTGCCATAGCTCTTGTTTAGCTCCTTGACACTCGTGTAGGCAATAGCCGCTCCAAGGCCGCTCCAAATGCCGATGATATCGGTTTTATTGATACCTAAATTTGGCTGGATAACGAGCAAAATCCCGCCAAATCCCAAAAAGACAGCAAACCAGCCAAGCGAGCTTAGACGCTCCTTAAAAACAATGGCCGCAAGGATCGCTGTGAAGATTGGATTTGTCTTTTGAAAGGTAAAGGCTGTGGCTAAATTTACGTGCGCGACGTTGTAAAAAAAGGCAAAAAGCGCCACCGTGCCCACAAAACCGCGAAACATCAGCAAGAAAAAGTGCCCACCAGTTTGTTTAAATGGAAATTTATAGATGGCGTAGATGACGATGAAAAGTCCGATCAAATTTCTAAAAAAAACAACTTCGATAGAAGGCATATCTTTGCTCAGATACTTTGCAAATGCGCCAGTCACGGCAAACATAAAGCAAGCAAAGAGCATATAAAAAATGCCAAGATGTGAAATATAAAACCTTTTTAACATCGCAAAACCTCTAAATTTAAAGCACTCATTTTAATAAAAAATGGCTTAAATTTTGGTTGATTTTTTCTTTTATTTCGGCGCTTTTAAGCGTAATTTTATACTTTATATAAGAGAAAAATTTGTATAATCAGCCATCATAAAAAGGACAAAATTTGCAAAAAGTAATATTAGTAGGCAAGCCAAATGTCGGCAAAAGCTCACTTTTTAACCGCTTAGCAAGAAGACGCATCGCCATAACTAGCGACGTTAGCGGCACTACAAGAGATACAAACAAAGCTAAGATCGAAGTTGAGGGCAAAGAGTGTATATTAATCGACAGCGGCGGGCTTGATGATAGCAGCGAGCTTTTTAAAAACGTAAAAGCAAAGACCTTAGCAGAAGCTAAAAACTCAGACGTTATCTTATACATGGTCGATGGCAAAATGATGCCAGATGATGAGGATAGAGCCATTTTTTACGAGCTTAGCAAGCTAAATTTACCAATCGCTCTAGTCATCAATAAAATCGACAGCAAAAAAGACGAGCAAAGAGAGTGGGAATTTGTAAGTTTTGGCGCAAAAAACTCATTTGGAATTTCAGTAAGCCACAACACCGGCGTCGATGAGCTTAGCATCTGGCTGGCAAAACACTTAGAAGCGAAAGTGCAGATAAAGGCCGATACGAGCGATGATTTTGATGATTTTTTAGAAAACTATAACGACGAGGGCGAGCTAAGCGACGAGATAGACTACGAGAGCAAAAACATAAGAGTTGGCATCATAGGCCGCGTAAATGTCGGCAAAAGCTCACTTCTAAACGCCCTTGTAAAAGAGAGCCGCGCCGTTGTTAGCGACGTAGCAGGCACTACGATCGACCCAGTAAACGAAATTTACGAGCATGATGGCAGGGTTTTTGAGTTTGTCGATACTGCTGGTATCAGAAAGCGTGGCAAGATCGATGGTATCGAGAGATACGCACTAAATAGAACTGAGAAAATTTTAGAAGAGACGGACGTCGCACTACTCGTGCTTGATAGCTCTGAGCCGCTAACCGAACTTGACGAGCGTATCGCTGGCATCGCCTCTAAATTTGAGCTTGGCGTCATCATCGTGCTAAACAAATGGGACAAAAGCAGCGAAGAATTTGACGAGCTTTGCAAGGAGATAAAAGATAGGTTTAAATTTCTCTCTTACGCGCCGATCATCAGCGTCTCAGCACTTGGTGGCAAAAGAGTGCATAAAATTTACCAGCTCATAGTTGAAATTTATAAAAACTACACCCAAAAAATTCAAACTTCAAAGCTAAACGAAGTGATCGGCGAAGCTACCAAAGCGCACCCACTTCCACGCGACAAAGGCAGGGTCGTGAAAATCTACTACGCAGCGCAGTTTAAGACCGCACCTATCATGATAGCACTCATCATGAACCGCCCAAAATGCCTGCACTTTAGCTACAAACGCTACCTAACAAACAAGCTTAGAGAGAGCTTTAGCCTAGCTGGCGTGCCTATCGTACTAATCCCTAAAAAACGTGGAGAGAGTGATGAAGACAAAGAACAATAATATCGTTTTAATAGGGTTTATGGGCGTTGGCAAAGGCACGACTGCAAGGGCGCTAAGCAAGGCGCTAAAGACGATGAACCTTGACTGCGACGACTTGCTAGAGAGCTCGCAAAACATGAAGATAAAGGCTATCTTTGATGAATTTGGCGAAGAGCATTTTAGGCAACTTGAAAAGGATCTAGCTAAATTTTTAGCAACAAATGTCAAAAATGCGATCATCTCGACAGGTGGGGGCTTTGCAAAGGTTAAAAATTTAAACAAAATAGGCACCGTGATCTATCTAAAAGCAAGCTTTGATGCGATCATGCAAAGGCTAAAAAATAGCAAAAATAGCGAGAAAAAGATCGCTAAACGCCCACTTTTAAACGACCTAAAAAAGGCTGAAGCGCTGCATCTGGAGCGAGAGAAGCTTTATGAGAAAAAAGCTGATTATATCGTTGAAGTAGAGGGCAAGACCCCAAAGCAGATCGTAAAAGAGATAAGGATACTTTTAAAAGTTTAGTTGTAAAGTGGCGAGGGCTGCTTGCAACGATAAATTTCAAGATCAGGCTAGATGGCTGTCTGGCGTGGTGTTGGAATTTGTGATGTTTTAGCCAGATTTAGCGTTTTGTAGTGAGAAATTTTGGCGAAATTTTGAGATGAATTTTACTTCACTTTGATAAAGCGCTAAAGCGACAAATGTTGTGCAGTCAAATTTTATAGGTATTTAGCCTGTCAAGCTAAATTTTAAGATCAAGCTAGACTAGAAAGTCTAATGTGATGTTAAAATTTAAACGTTTTGGCGAAGAGTTTTTTGTTTAGGCGAGACGAAATTTTGTTTTTCTGCCGAGTTAAATTTTAAGATTAGATTAGACGCAAAGTCTAATGTAACGTTAAAATTTAGAAAAAGCATTTTGGTGAAGTATCGTGAGATGATTTTTTGTTTCACTTGTTCGCAACGCTAAAGCGACGAGAGTTGTGTAGAAATTTTAAGCCGAGGCTAGATATATAATGCCAAACTAAATTTTAAGATCAAGCTAGATACACAAAGTCTAACGTGATGTTAAAATTTAAAAGCTTTTGGCAAAGAATTTTTTGTTTAGGCGAGGCAAAATTTTGTTTTTAAGTGAGGGCTAGACAGATGGTCTGCCGAGCTTGAAAACAAAATTTCAACGAAGCATAAGCGAAAAAGTCAAAGCCAAATTTGAAAGGATAAGATGAGAGTATTAACCGGCCTCCAACCAAGCGGAAAGCTGCATTTAGGCAACTATTTTGCCTCGATAAAGCAGATGGTTGATATGCAAGAGCAAAATGAGATGTTTATGTTTATAGCAAACTACCATGCGATGACCAGCCTTAACGACGGCAAGGCACTAAAGCAAAACACTTTTGACGCTGCGTGTGCATTTTTGGCGCTTGGGATCGACCCAAACAAGAGCATTTTCTGGGTACAAAGCGACGTAAAAGACGTGCTTGAGCTTTACTGGGTGCTAAGCCAGCATACGCCTATGGGGCTACTTGAGCGCGCACACAGCTACAAAGACAAGGTCGCAAAGGGCCTTAGCTCGCACCACGGACTCTTTAGCTATCCGGTTTTGATGGCGGCTGATATCTTGCTTTATAACGCGCAGGTCGTGCCTGTGGGCAAGGACCAGATCCAGCACGTAGAGATCGCGCGTGATATTGCGATCAAATTTAACAACGAACATGGCGAGATTTTCACTCTGCCTGAAGCAAAGATCGATGAAAACGTCGCTACCGTGCCTGGCACAAACGGTGAAAAGATGAGCAAAAGCTACGGCAATACGATCGATATATTCGCAGACGCCAAGACGCTTAAAAAGCAAATTTCTAGCATCGTAACTGATGGCACGCCGCTTGAAGAGCCAAAGCAGTGGCAAAACTGCAACGTTTATAATATCGCAAAGCTTTTCTTAGACGAGAGCAGACAGCGCGACTTGCAAGCTAGATATGAGCGTGGCGGCGAGGGTCACGGACACTTTAAAGCCTATCTAAACGAGCTTGTTTGGGACTATTTCAAAGAGACAAGAGAGAAATTTGAGCACTATCAAAATAATCCTGACGAGGTGGCTAAAATTTTAGATCTAGGCGCTAAAAAAGCTCAAAATGTAGCTCACGAAACGATAAAAAAAGTGCGTGAAGCAGTTGGAATTTACAGATAAGGAAAAGTATGCAAAATTTATACCCATACGCACAGATAGTCCATCTTTTTTGTGCGATCATATTTGTTGGCTACCTATTTTTTGATGTGATCATCTTAAGAGCGGCGAGCAAAAAGCTGCCACCAGAGCTTGCGCAAAAGGCAAAGCAAGCCATCGGCTCGGTAGCTGTTAGGATCATGCCTATTTGTCTGCTACTTTTAGTTCTAACTGGTGGCATGATGATGAGTAACTGGGTTGGCAGCAAGGCTGGAGGCTACTTTGAGACAAATTTACAGATCGCTTTTATGATCAAATTTTTCTTAGCGATGGTGATCGTAGCTGCGGTTATAGTAAATTTGAGCTGCAAATTTATATTTAAGCGCCCTAGCCCACTTGGCAACATCCACCCTATCGCACTTACGCTTGCGGTGCTAATCGTCCTGCTTGCAAAAGTTATGTTTATGGTTTAAATTTAGAGGCTAATTTTGCCTCTAAATCATAAAGACTTTTTTATAACATCTAATATTTTTTCATTTTCGAATTGCGTTTCAAACTTCACGTCAAATCCGCTACTACTAAAGAGTTCTTGTGCATGCTTAATCTTTTGCTTTTCGCTTAGCGCAAGTTCGCTTTTAGGTTTATTTTTTGTTTCTATGATGAAATTTAGTCTGCTTTTACCATCTTTTTTATTTATTATATAAGCAAAATCTGGCGAATACGTACCGCCACCTGCTACTGGAATTTTTATCGAATTCTTTGGGATTTTTGTAAAGACAACCACTTCTGAGATCTCCTCAATGATATTTTCTTTCTCAAGTTCTGAGTCATAAAATATCTCATCAAACAAATACTCTTTTGCGGTCTCGCCTTTAATGCTTTGCACCCCAAGATCTTTAGGGCTTACATCTTTTACATCTCCTTTTTCATCAGTAAATTTTGTTGGATGCACGCTACTTTCTACCTTTTTATAAGAGATACTAAATTTACTTATCGCATTTTCTAGTAAGTAGCAATTAAATTCATTTTTTAAGACATATATCGTAGATAAATTTAAATAATTTTTTATATCTACTTCTTTACATTTTTCAAATGCAATATACAACGTATCTAATCTCGCACATATCACGTCGCTTAATCTCACTAAAAATTCTTTATAAGTCAGTGTATTTATAGGCTCTATCTTATCTTCTACACTACTTATATTTACGACGCTCATACCGCCTTTTGTAGCATTTATGCCAAATCTCTGCACCTCTAGCCCACTTGGCTTAAATATATCTTTTCTATTAGATAAAAAATCACTAAAAATTGTGCCAAATTCGCTCTCATCTTTTATCATGTATTCTAAGATGGCTCGCTCGTTTAGCCTCTCCCAAAGCTCTTTTAGCTCAGTAAACTTAGCAGGTCTTATCTTTATACCTTTTTTCTTGTCTTCGACATTTCTTATCTTTTGCGATAAATTTCCGTTTCGTAGCGGATAAATCTCTTTAAATTTTTCATATCCACCTTCTAAAAATTTATTACTTCTGTTAATAGCACATTCTTCATCAAGTCTTTTTAAAATTTCGTCTTTGCTTATGCCAAATTTCAAAGCCACAAGCCTTATCATATCTTCAGTAAGTTCTTCTTTATTTATTTCAGCTTCAACACTTTCATTTATCTCGTTTATCAAGCTATTTGCAAAGTCCTTTTCTTTAAAATCAACAATATAGTTAAGCATAAATTTATCATCTTTTACACGAGCCATATACTCATTTACAGGCAGTCTTAGCCCACGCCCTACTTCTTGTAGCTTACTTGTATTTGAGCCACTACTTCTTAGTTTGCAGATAGTAAATACATTTGGATTATCCCAGCCTTCACGTAAAGTCCATTTTGAAAATATAAAACGTCTTGTGTTATCTAGGCTCAACAAGCTCTCTTTATCATGTAAAATTTCATCTATCTCTTTTTGTATCTTCTCATCTTTATCATCATTATCTTTTGAAAAGTATCCACCATGAGTTAAAGAGAGATCGTCAAGCGATTTTTTTAAATAATCCTTATAAAATCCAGGCTCTTCTTTTTTATAAATTTGCTCCATTTTTGATTTTATAAGTTTTTCAAATTCAGCTCTAAATTCTCCTTTTTTCTCACGGTAGCTATCTATATCATTTATAAAAAATAGTGCAAGTGGTTTTATACGAGGAGATCTCTTCATCAGCTCACGCTCATTTTTAAAGTGCGCATCTACGGCAACTTCTAACATCTTTTGTTGAAGTGTTTGCGAGTAGCTAAAAGGATTTATTTCATCCCCTCTTTTCATCTCTAAACCGTTATTTAGTAACACGATTTTTGTATTTAGTTTCTCTATCCTAATTCCACTTAAATTTTCATCTATTAACTCCAGATCATCACCCTTACCAAGATTATAAAACTTGCTTTTTCTATCAGCTTTACGCTCAAATTTAGCAATCGTTCCGTTCGTAGATACCAGCCTTACACTTACATCAGCCGCCTCATCAAATTTAGCTACATAAACCTCTACGCCTTTTACTAGATCCGCATTAAAAGCATCAAGTGCATTTAACTCATAAATTTTATTTTCAAACTCTTTAAAAGTAGCACCGTATCTAAATGTAAGTTGAGCGTTAAATTTTTCTAAATTTCCCCAAGTTTTATTATCTTTATCAAATTTATGTGGTTCGTCTATTATCAAAATAGGCCTTGTATATGAGATAGCCTTAAAAGGATTTGATATCTCATCAAAAAGAGTCACGTCAAATTCTTTTTGCAGCGTTTGAGAGTTTATCATGCCTTGATTTATCACAAGCACGTGTATAGCATTATTTTCACTAGCTCTTGCATACTCGCTTATCGCACTTGGCATACGCTCTTTTTTATCGTTTTGCTTTGCGCTCTCGACTAGATAAATTTTGATATTTTTAGAATAAATATCTCTAAAATGCTCTCTGGTAGCTTCTGAGTTTAAAAAGCTAATCGTTCCGGCTTTTATAGAAAGCGTCGGCACTGCGATTATAAATTTAAAAACGCCTGCGATTTTATTTAGCTCAAACATCATTTTCGTAAACGTATACGTTTTGCCAGTTCCGGTTTGCATACAGATGTCAAAAACATTATTTTTACTTTCTATTAGAGGATTTTGCTCTGCGTTTAGGCTCGTTTTTATCTCGCATCCAACCAAAGCATCCATAACCGCATTTATTGCTTCATTTTGATGAGGCAAATCTTTTTCGTAATTAAATCCAGCCATTTTAATGCCTTGCAATTAAGCTTATTTGCAAATTCTTTTTATTTGCATAATTTTTAATAGCTTCGTCTAGCTCACGCCATCTCGAGCTTTCGAAATTCGGCTCGTAAATTACTATTTTTTCAGGTGCAAATTCGTTATCGCCATCTATTTTCTCAACCAAAGCTTTTAAATTTTTACCATTAAAATTTTCATCTATAAGATATAGCTTTTTCTGTGCATAATATGCCTCATATCCTCCCAAATCTACTATTTTTAGCTCATCTGTTAGTTTTATGCCATCATAAGCTGTAAATGTAGTTAAAAGTGCTGTCAAATCATCTTTTGAAAGCTCATTTTTAGGAAATAAATTCGGCTCTTTCGTATCAGAGTCACCGTCTAAATACTTATCTAAGTATGATTTTAAAAGTGGAACGGTCGAAAAGATTTTAAATTTAAGCCGCGCATCGTCTTGAGAGAGAGAGAGAGAGAGAGAGAGAGAGAGAGAGATTGCGCTGCGCGCAAGATACGCTCTTTTGTGATGTCAAAGATGGTTGGATTATCGCTTTTTAGCTCGTTTTTACAAAAATCGTAAGCCGTTTTACTCTTTTTCTCGTCTATTTTTTCATCAAGCTGAACTAATATAAATTTACGGTTGCCGCCGTCTTCTAAATTTTGAGCCATTACGGCGTGAGCGGTCGTGCCAGAGCCAGCGAAGAAGTCCAAAATGATATCGTCATCATCGGTGCCAACTTGCATTAATTTTTTAAGTAAGTTTGTAGGCTTTGGGGTGTCAAAAACTTTTTTACCGTTAAATAAAGTTTGTATTTCTTTTGTAGCCTCTGTAGTAGTTCCGAATTCTGTAAATATAGTCCTAGTTTTTATAATTTTTTCTTTTTCAACTTCATCAAAATATGTTACTTCATAAGGAGTTAAACGCCCCCTTGAATTTTCTTGCCAAAAAATATGATCTTTGTCTAAATTTTCAGGCTTTTTTCGCCATCGTCCATCTTCGCCATTTGGCGCCATAGGATAAAAATCATTGCCATTTGGATCTTTAATGGGGTAATAAAGAGTTGGTCTATCAATTCGCAAGGCTCTATCGCCATCTTTTTCAAGTTTTCTAATTTTTGCTCTTCTAGTATTAATTGTTTTATTAAAATCAGTTTCATTATACTCATCTGTTTTATCAAGTATTTTCCAACTTTTCTTTGTGTAACATAAAACATATTCGTGTTCTTTTTGAAAAAATTCTGAATCACTTCCGCCACCGCCTTTTTTCTTTTGCCATATTAAGTTGGCAACAAAATTCTCTTCTCCAAAAATTTCATCACATAAAATTTTAAGCTGTGCTTGTTCGTTATCATCAATGCTTATAAATATTACGCCGTCATCGCGAAGTAACTCTCTGGCGATATAAAGACAAGGGTAGATAAAGCCTAGCCACGCAGAGTGCGAGTTTGAGCCTTTTGCGGTAAACTCAAGCACTCGTTTGGCCTCTTCTTGCGAGATACCAGCTAGACTAGAGAGTTCATCGACATTAAATTTTCTATCATCTTTATACACAAATCCATCACTACCTGTATTGTAAGGCGGATCGATGTAAATCATCTTAATACTTTCAAAATAAGCATTTTTAAGATGTTTTAATACTTCAAGGTTGTCACCCTTTATGAGTAAATTTTGTGCATTTTCGTTTTTAGAATTATGATCGATATCTGGCATTAAAAGTGTTTTGGGATTTAAATTCGCCATTAATCTAGCATAAGATTTGCCTAAAAATTTTAACTCAAAGCCCTCTTTTTTGATATTTTCTACGCCTAAAATTTGACTTAACATTTCAATGTCAAATTTACCACTTTTATCAAAGCATTGTGGAAAATTTTGTTTTAAAATAGCCAACTGCTTGCTATTTGCTGTAATATTTTTATTATCAAAAATATCTTGCACCCGCATCGTGCCTCCTTTAAGTTTTAGTCAAAATTATACTAATATTCGCTAAAATGTGCCCTAAATTCAACAAGGACAAGAAGCAATGATAAATTTAAAACTACTTGAGACAAACTACGATGAATTCGTAAAAAAACTAGAGGGCAAAAATGTTAAGGCCAGCTTGCTAGACGAGCTTTTGCACACTTTTAACGAGCTAAAGCAAAAGCGCAAAGCGCTTGAAAATTTCCAAGCGATCCAAAACGCAAAGAGCAAAGAGCTCGGCGTAAAAGCAAGAGTCGGCGAGGATGTGAGCGAGCTAAAAAATGAGCTAAATTTAAACAAAGCTGCCCTTGCTGACGCTGATGAGATCGCTAAACAATATGAAGAAAAGCTTGAGCAAATTTCATTTAGCGTGCCAAATATCACTGACGATGATGTGCCATTTGGCAAAGATGAGGACGATAACGTCTGCATAAAAACGGTGCTAGAGCCCACTAAATTTGACTTTAAGCCAAAGGAGCACTGGGAGCTAGGCGAGAGCCTTGGCTGGCTTGACTTCGAAAGAGGCGCAAAACTCTCAGGATCTCGCTTTACCGTGCTTCGCGGCATGGGAGCAAGGCTTAGTAGAGCGCTTGTTAATTACATGATCGACTTTAACAGCGCGCGCGGCTTTGAGCTTGTAAATGTCCCTTATCTAGTAAGCTCAAACACGCTTTTTGGCACTGGTCAGCTGCCTAAATTTGAAGAGGATCTTTATAAGGTGCGCGACGAGGATCTCTACCTCATCCCGACTAGCGAAGTGCCTGTGACAAATTTATACAATGACACCATCATCGAGGCCAGCGAGCTGCCTATAAAGATGACTTGCTACTCAGCATGCTTCCGCCAAGAGGCAGGCTCAGCAGGACGTGACACCAGAGGCATGATCCGTCAGCACCAGTTTGAAAAGGTCGAGCTTGTAAGCATCACAAAACCTGATCAAAGCGAGGGCGTGCTTGCTGAGATGATATCTTGCGCGAGCGACCTACTAACTAGTCTTGGGCTGCCTCACCGCCACATGCTTCTTTGCAGCGGCGATCTAGGCTTTAGTGCCGCAAAGACGGTCGATCTTGAGGTCTGGCTACCAGGTCAGGGCAAATACCGCGAGATAAGCTCTATCTCTAACACTCGTGATTTTCAAGCAAGAAGAGCGAAAATTCGCTTCAAAGATGGCAAGAAAAATATGCTTGTAAATACCCTAAATGGCTCAAGTCTGGCAGTTGGCAGGACGTTAATAGCGATAATGGAAAACTACCAAAAGGCTGATGGCACTATCGAAATTCCAGAAGTTCTTAAAAGGTATATGTAGTGGCTGATGACGAGGTTGTAGTTCTAAAACCACCTGGCGAGCAAGCAGAGCAAGCTCCTGAAGAGGCAAAAGCCGAGGCGCCTGAAGAGATCGTCTCGCTTGAGAGCATCGCAAGTGATGGTGTGCTGCAAGATGAGAGCATCCCAGAGCCAATACCTGTAAAAAAGAGCAAGAAAAAGCTCTTTATCATCATCGGTGCGGCTGCTTTGGTGCTTGTCATCTTGATAGCTGTTTTGTTAATCGTCTTGCTAAAAAAAGATAAAAAAGAGGAGATAGACACTACAGCTATCGTAAAAAATATAGAAAACAACTACCAAACGCAAAATTTTGGCGCTTCAAAGATCGATGAGATGATAAACAAGGCAAATCAGCTTTATGAGCGTGGCAATAAATTTGAAGCGTTAAAAATTTATGAAAACATAGCTGTTTATAACCAGTCACTTTCAAACTACAACCTCGGCGTTTCGCAGATGAAACAAGAGAAGTGCGACGAGGCGATCATCTCGTTTAACAAAGCGATAACCGACCGCGAAAACACCGCAGTGAGCGCCATAAACGCCGCTGTTTGCTCGCTTGAGCTAAATAACACCAAAAATTTCAACTACTACATAGGGCTTGCAGACTCCTTTTTGCAGTATGAAAACAGCTCGCCACTTTACAGCTACTACTATGCACTGGTTAATTATTACAAGGGTAATTATTACGAGGCGCTGCAAGCACTCTCGCACCCTAGCACAGAGGATTATAATGGCGAGTATGCCTATTTGAGCGCAAAAATTTTATCTCTTCTTGGCGATGACGAGATGGCCATAGCCAAGCTTGAAGGGCAAAAGGCGTTTAAGGCTGACTTTACGCTAGCGCAGCTCTACGCAAGACTTGGCAAATACGACAAGGCAAGGGACCATCTAACAAAGGCTTCTAAAAATACGCCAAATATCGATCTTATCAAGATGACTGAGGCGTTAATCGATCTAAAGACTGCTGATTATGGCGACGCAGCGGCATTTATCAAAGACGTTTATGACTACAACGCCTCGATGCCAAGTAAAATTTACAAGATAAAAACCATACTAAAGCCAGATCTCTTTGACGTCAGCCTAGCTCAGGCGCACTTTAGTGACGATATGTTTTTTGATAGAACAAGGCGCTACGAGACGCTATTTTACTTTGCGCCTTACAAGGTTTTTGACGCAAAACAAAGCATCGAGCAGATAAGAAAGGGCGGAGTTAGCGTCTTTTTAGATGACACCTCAGCGGCAAATGACTACCTTAGCCAAAGTGCCGCCGCCTCAAAGGTCAATGCAAAACTTAGTGAAGCCATCGCAAAGGCACTTAACTACCGATTAAAAGAGGCAAACAAGGACTTTGAAGAGCTAGCCAAAGCCTATCCAAACCACTCGATCTTGCAGTATAACCTAGCTCTAAGCTACGCTCAGCTTGGGAATTTTAGCCTTGCGGCAAAGCATTTTATAGCAAGCTATCATCAAGATGTAAATAACCATCTTTCAGGCATCTTTGGCGCGATCTGTATGGATATAAATAGAAATTTAAATCCAAAATTAGTTGAGGAGATCGGCGAAAATTTAGAAAACGACAAAAGCCTAAAGCCTGTAAATTTATATGTCTCGCTTTTAAGCCTAGTTAGTGGCAACCAAAGTGCGATGATAAGGTGGCTTGAAGAGCCAAAAGAGCCTACGACGCTAAATTTAGCCTTTGATATCATCATCGCTAAAATCTCAAACAACGATGAGCTAATGTCAAAAAAGGCTGATGAGCTTATGAAAATCTTGTCAAACGACATCATCGCAAATATCTTAAATTTCATCTCTAAAAACAAAGATCAAAACATCAAAAAGTACGCAAAAGCGATACAAATTTACTTTAATGATAAAAATCTCGACTCAAATGCCTTTTATCACGGTGCTGATATCATTAAAAAGCAGTACATCAAGCTACTTCAGATCTCAGGCTTGCTAACAAGAGAGCGCGATAAGCTAAGAGCCGAGCTAAAGAGTGCGCCAAAAAATATAAATTTGATCCAAACTCTAGCCTATGTGGATATCTTTACAAATGACTTTGATGAGAGCTATAAGCTTTATAATGAAGCCATAGACGAGTTTAAGATAAATGACGCTGGCACGCTCTTTTTGGCCTCTGTGGCTGCGACTGGAGCTAACAAAATAGCAAATGCGATCGCACTTTTAGAGCTTACAAAGCTAAATGACCCAAGTGCTGTTGAAAACAGAGCTGCCCTTGGCTTTATGTATCAGCAGATAGATAACATCAAAGCCGCCCTTATACAATACAGCAAAGTAGGAAACGTAGGATATAACAACGAATTTTATGATTTTATGATAGATA
>CAUSWS010000014.1:0-13175 GCA_963535265.1 uncultured Campylobacter sp.
AACAAGAGATCTTTTCATCTTCTCTCCTTTTTTAAATTTAAAGCAAAATCATACAAAAAATATCTAAACGCTTAAAATAAATTTAATATTTTTGCACTAAAATTCACCCTTTTTTGAGGGGAATTTATGCAGCTTTTACTTCTTAGCTTCGCTCTTAGCATGGATAGCGCAGCTCTAAATATGGCAAACGGCGCAAGGTATAAAAGCCTTGCCCTTGGCAAAATTTTATTTATCGCTTTTATGCTTGGCTTTTTTCAGTTTCTCATGCCGCTTCTTGGCTATTTTCTAGGCATTAGCTTTGCTAAATTTATAAGCTCTATCGATCACTTCATCGCATTTTTTATACTTTGTTTTCTTGGCTTTAAAATGCTAAAAGAGGCCTGTAACAGCGAGGCTGGTGAGTCATTAAGCATGGATATTAAGACCATTTTTGTAGGTGCATTTGCCACTAGTATCGACGCACTTGCCGTTGGCGTCACGCTTAGCTTTGAAGCGGTTAATGTATTTGAGAGTGCGCTCATCATCGGCGTAGTCTGCTTTGCACTAAGCCTAGCCGCCTTTTACATCGGTAAATTTATGGGTGAAATTTTAGAGAAAAAGGCGCTCTTTTTGGGCGGAGCGATACTTATATTTCTAGGCTTTAAAATCCTCATCACCCACCTGTTAGAAGAGGGAGTGCTCTAAATTTCTATCTCTATGCCAACTGGGCAGTGGTCGCTGCCAGTGATCTCTGGCAAGATGAAGGCGTCTTTTAGCCTATCTTTTAGCCCTTGCGAGATGAAGAAATAATCAATCCTCCAGCCGACATTTTTAGCCCTTGCGTTAAAGCGGTAGCTCCACCACGAGTAAGCGTCCGCAACGTCGCCATTTACGGCTCTAAATGTATCTATAAAGCCACTTTTTAGCACCTCATCTATCCACGCTCGCTCGATAGGTAAAAAGCCTGAAGTTTTGGCGTTTGCCTTTGGATTTTTCAGGTCGATCTCGCGGTGAGCGGTATTTACGTCGCCGCAAAATATCACCTCTTTACCGCTTTTTACAAGCTCTTTGCAGTAAGCTAGAAATTTCTCGTAAAAGTCCATCTTGAATGCCAGCCTCTCGTCGTCCTTTTGTCCGTTTGGAAAGTAGATGTTAAAAAGCACGATATCGCCAAATCTATGCTCCAAAACTCGCCCCTCCGTGTCGTCAAAAAAGGCCGCCTTTTGCGTTTGCACGTCAAATTTAGCAAGGCTCATCACACCAGAGTAGCCAGCCCTTGCGCCTGAATTTACGCTGATATTTTTAAAGCCAAGGTTGTAAATTTCCTTTGGCACGTCGTCCTCTTTGACCTTGATTTCTTGCAGTCCCAAAAAAACAGGCCTAACCTCATCAAGCCAGCCAAAGCCATCTTTTGCCACGACTGCGCGCAGCCCATTTACGTTCCAGCTAATAAGTTTCAAATTTCATCCTTTTTTTAATTATAATTATGCCAAAAATCACAAAAAGGAAAGTTATGAGAAACCAGCCAACTTATAAATTTTTTAAAAATTTTGGCTACGCAAGAGAGGGTTTGGCTGAAATTTTTAAAAACGAGAAGAGCTTTCGCATAGAAATTTGCATATTTTTGATAGCTACGATCTCGCTATTTTTTTGGAAATTTGACCTTATTTTTAATCTATTTTTGATCTTTAGCATGGCATTTGTGCTAGTTTGCGAGTGCCTAAACTCAGCAATAGAGCGAGTGACTGATCTTGCGAGCCCAGACTATCACGTCCTAGCAAAGGCGGCAAAGGACGCTGGAAGCGCGGCCGTGATGATCGCAAATTTCTTATGTGGCGCGCTTTGGTGCGTGGCTATATACGATAAATTTTGAGATTAGCGTGAAAGAGCAAATTTACAAGGCACTTCTTGGCGAGAAAAAGGTAGAGATCATAAATTTACTTTGCGAGCTAAGCGATGAAAATGGCTTTATCGTGCTTAAAATTTCAGACATTTGCGAAAAGCTAAATGTAAGCAAACCAACCGTGATAAGCACGTTTAAGCTGCTTGAAGAGAAGAAAATTTTCGAGCGAGTAAAAAACGGGGTTTATAGATTTAAAAATTTATAGTGGCAAGCAAATGCCTGCCACTACTTCTTTTAGCCGATAGTCTCAGCAGCGATCATACCAAATGTCAAGCAATCAGTTATAGCCACTGATCCTAGACGGCTGGCTCCGTGAACGCCACCAGTGATCTCGCCAGCTGCATATAAATTTGGTATAGGCATAGCTGTTTGAGAGTTCATGACTTGGGCTTTTGTGTTGATATTTAGGCCGCCCATTGTGTGGTGAACTTTTGGCGTGCCACGCTCTGCGTAAAACGGCGGAACTGAGATATCAATGCCCTTTGTCGTAGTCGCAACAACTGGCTTGCCAAAGTCCTCATCAACGCCTTTTTTGACAAATTCGTTATATCTTGCGACCGTTTTTTTGAGCTCATCAACTGGGATCTTATACTCAGCTGCCAAGGCATCAAGTGTGTCAAATTTCTTGCAAATTCCAGCTGCGATAGCCTTTTCATAGTGGGCTGGGAGCATGTGAGGAAGGGCTCTTGAGTCGCAGAAGTTGATAGGGAAGTTTTTATCATCTTCACCTTTTTCATGGATGACTTTAAACATCGCTTCAGTTCTTGTCCTGCGGTCAGCTAGCTCGTTCATGTAGCGTTTGCCAGTTCTTGGATTGACTGAAATTCCAAACGGAAAAGCGCCATTTACGTTAAACATAGATCCCACGCCAAAGCCTGTCTCATCGGCACATCCCCAAGGGCCGTACTGGATCCAGCTTGGCTGAACTGGATAAGCACCCGCTCTAAATGCCGCTAAAAGCGCGCCCGCTGTTGAGCCTGGTTGGTTTGTTGAGTCTGTCTCAGGCGTGATCCTTGGATCTTGAAGGCGTCTAAAAATTTTATCCCTACAAAAGCCGCCAGCTGCTAGCACGACGCCCTTTTTAGCTTTTATATATTTTGTATCGCCACCTTTGTTTTCGACATCATCACTCATCAAATTGCCATCAAATTTGTAGTTTTCTCTGACGATGACGCCCACAACTGCGCCCTTGTCGTCAAAGACGAAATCATCAAATTTTGTCCTTTTTTTGATCGATGCACCCTCTAACTTTTCAAATGTCGCAGTCATAGGGAGCACGATGCCAGCGCCGCTGCCGACCTCTGTTTGAAGGCTTCTTGGCACTGAGTGACCGCCTGCGTGAGTGATCTGGTCGATATATTTTGCACCACAATCAAGTGTGAGTTTGTAAGCATCTTGCGCTCTCTCGCCGATCTTTGCCAAAAGATCAACGTGGTTGATGCCGCGACCTGCTTTCAAGCAGTCTTTGATAAATAGCTCGGTGCTATCTTTGATGCCAGCTTTCTTTTGCATGTCGCTGTTTGGAACGGCAAAAATTCCACCATTGATGACAGAGTTGCCACCTGTGCGACCCATCTTTTCGATCAAGACAACTTTGTTACCTTTTTTGGCTGATGTCACGCCAGCTGCAAGAGCTGCAAAGCCTGAGCCGATGATGACTACGTCATACTCCTCGTCCCATTTGACATCTTTTTCGCTCTTTGGGCTAGCCATTAAATTTGTAGCACCCATGCCAAGTGCTGTGGCTCCGATAGCGCTAAATTTGACAAAATCTCTTCTAGATAAACCTGAATTTTTCATTCTCTCTCCTTTGAAGTAAGATATTCACTAACTAGATTATACGATTTTTTTATTAAAATAGTCTAATTAATTTTTAAAATTAAATTTTATTAAAGCTAAGTGCGAATAGAGCGTAGTTTGGTAATATTTATTGACACTATTTTTATCCAAATTTGACTTTGGATTGACGTAAAATAGGCATTTAAAGTAAATTTAGCATAAAGTTTAGAAATTTAAATTTTAAAATTTACCAGAAATGAATATGAATTAAATTTTTTATAGATCAATTTTTTTAGATTTTTGGGAGGATTTTCTTTTATAGCCTAATAAAAAATATTAGTTTAAAGGGAGATCGGAGCAAATTTGCTCCGAAAATTATTTAACACCAACTATTATTTGAGTTGCTTTAATGATAGCAGTTACTTTGTCGCCTACTTTTAAAGCTAAATTTTGAACTGACTCTCTAGTGATGATAGCTGAAATTTTGCTGCCATTTGCGTCGATGATAACCTCAGCATTTACAGCGCCGTCTTTTATCTCGCTAACAACGCCTTTGATTTGGTTTGTTGCGCTAAGCTTGATGCTGTCATCTTTTGAAACGATAACGCTTGAAGCTTTGAATAAAAATATAGCTTTTTTGCCAACTTTAAGATCAAGAGCTTTCTCGCTATCAACCGTAATAGTTGCTTTTAGCACCTCACCGCCTGCGATTTTACCAGCTATTAGCGAATTTACCACGCCTGTTCTTACTTCTGATATCTCAACATTAAGTTGATTTCTTGCACTTAGTGACATATTTTCTCCTTGTTTTGATTTAAATTGTTTTTGAGATTGTAAAGTAATATTTTTAATGCAAACTTAAAATTGTTATATGAAATTTTATAATATCAAAAATTAAAATTTAAAACTTCTCAAACGCTAAAATAACGCTATTTATAAGGTCAAATTTACAAAAATAATTTAAATATTTTTTCAAATAAATATTACTAAATATTACCTTTACCTTATTTTTATAAAATTTGACTCTAAATTTTAAATTTAAACAAGAGAAATTTACAAATTTGAGTTTAGAAATAATAGAAGTTAGGGTGTTTAAATGCCAGCTTCAAGCATCGCTTCTGCTTGATAGTGAGTGATGAGCGGCTCTATGATCTCATCAAATAATCCCGCGGCCATGATAGCATCAAGGCGGTAAAGAGTTAAATTTATGCGGTGATCACTTATGCGGTTTTGCGGATAATTATAAGTTCTTATCCTGCCAGAGCGGTCGCCAGTACCGACTTGACTTTTGCGCTCGCTAGTCTCTTTAGCAAGCCTCTCTTGCTCTTGCATCTCGTAAAGTCTAGCTTTTAGCACCTTCATCGCAGCTTCTTTGTTTTTGTGCTGGCTCTTGCCATCTTGGTTTGTCACAACAAGCCCTGTTGGTATGTGCGTGATCCTAACGGCACTATCAGTTGTATTTACTGACTGGCCGCCGTGGCCTGAGCTTCTCATAACATCAACTCTTATATCATTTGGATTGATCTCGATCTCGCTATCTTCGACCTCTGGCATGATAGCCACGGTCACAGCCGAGGTATGTACCCTGCCCTGGCTCTCAGTCTCTGGCACACGCTGAACTCTATGTGTGCCACCTTCAAATTTTAGCCTAGAGTAAGCGCCTTTGCCTTTTATAAGCACGATGATCTCTTTAAAGCCGCCAGTGTTGCCCTCGCTTTGGCTAACGATCTCAAATTTATATCCACGAAGCTCTGCATATCTGATGTAAGCGTTAAAAAGATCTCCAACAAATAGTGCAGCCTCGTCACCACCAGTGCCTGCGCGAATTTCTAAAAATATATTTTTATCATCGTTTGGATCTTTTGGAAGAAGTAAAATTTTGATCTCTTCTTCAAGCTTCTCTCTTGAAATTTCTAAATTTTTAAGCTCATCTTTTGCAAGTTCGCCAAGCTCAGCGTCCTCAAGCAGGGCTTTGTTCTCGTCGATATCATTTAGAATTTGTAGATATTTTTTTGCAGCAGTTGCGACTGGTTCGATAGATGATTGCTCTTTTGAGAGCTTTGTCATCTTTTCGATATCGTTTGCTATATTTGGATCGCTCAGAAGCGTAGAAATTTCATCATAGCGATCCAAAAATGGATGAAGTTTATCAGCAAACATTAAAATTTAATAGATTAAGCAACTTTTAGAGTATTTACTAATTGAGCAAGGCGACTAACGCGACGAGCAGCAGTTTGTTTCTTCAAAAAGCCTCTACTTACGAAGCTGTGGATGCTTTTGTTAGCAACTTTTAAAGCTTCATTTGCAGCATTTAGATCTTTAGCTTCTACAGCTGCACGCACTGCTTTTGTAATGTTTTTAAGTCTAGTGCGGTAAAATCTATTTCTTTCTGTTCTTTTTATAGTTTGTCTAGCTCTTTTTTCAGCAGATTTATGGTTTGCCATAATATACCTTTTTTGATAATTTTAGTCCGTGATTATATGAAAAATATATTTAATTGTAACTGAATTTAAGTCTGCTTTAAAACAAATAAAATTTTTAGATTTTAAATTTGATAATTTCTGATAAAATAGCACCATTTTATAATAAAAAGGATAATTTTATGAAACTTTTTGGAACAGACGGAGTTCGTGGTAAGGCTGGCGAAAAGCTTTCAGCTCAAACATCTATGCGCCTTGCAATGGCTGCTGGAATTTACTTTAGAAAGACCTCAGCGACAAATGTGATTTTGGTTGGAAAAGATACTAGAAAAAGCGGCTATATGATAGAAACAGCCATCGTTGCAGGACTAACCGCAGTTGGCTACAACGTCCTTCAAATAGGCCCTATGCCAACACCTGCGATCGCATTTTTAACAGAAAATATGCGCTGTGACGCTGGCATAATGATAAGCGCCTCACACAACCCATACTACGACAACGGCATCAAATTTTTTGATAGCTTTGGCAACAAACTAGATGAAAAAATAGAAGCCGAGATAGAGAAAATTTTCTACGACGACGAGCTCATCGCAAACGCCCAAAAGACGATGACAGAGATCGGTGCAAATAAGAGGATCGACGATGTTATCGGCAGATATATCGTGCAGATCAAAAATTCATTCCCAAAAGAGCTAAATTTAAAGAATTTGCGAGTAGTTTTAGACGTGGCAAATGGAGCTGCTTACAAGGTCGCACCAACTGTATTTAGCGAGCTTGGAGCTGATGTCATCGTCATAAACAACGAGCCAAATGGTAGCAATATCAACCAAAACTGCGGCGCGCTTCACCCAGAAGATCTAGCAAGCGAGGTAAAAAGGCTTCGTGCTGACATCGGCTTTGCATTTGACGGCGATGCTGATAGGCTTGTCGTTGTCGATGAAAACGGCGAAGTCGTGCATGGCGACGCGATACTTGGCTCGTTAGCTGCATTTTTACACGAGCAAAAGAGTCTAAAAGGCGGTGCTATCGTGGCTACGGTGATGAGTAACGCTGCACTTGATGACTATCTAAAAGCTCACAAGATCAAGCTACTTCGCTCAAACGTAGGCGACAAATACGTGCTTGAGATGATGAAAGAAAATGGCATAAATTTTGGCGGCGAGCAAAGCGGACACGTCATATTTAACGACTACGCTAAAACTGGCGACGGCCTTGTAACCTCGATGCAAGTCGTTGCGATGATGCTTAAAAAAGGCAAAAAAGCTAGTGAAATTTTTGGTGAGCTAAAGCCGTATCCGCAAATTTTGTTAAATTTAAAGATCACAGAGAAAAAGCCGCTTGAAAAGATAGAAGGGCTAAAAGAGCTTGAGGCTAGCCTTGCAAAAGAGGGTATAAGATCGCTCTTTAGATACTCTGGCACTGAAAATTTGATCAGACTTTTGCTTGAGGGCAAAAATCAAACTTTAGTTGAAAAACGCATGGATGAAGTTGAGAAATTCTTTATAAAAGCCCTAAATGCGTAAAAATTTGGTTAAATTTTTCATTGCGTTTTTTATCATTTTTGTCGTTGATCAAGCGATAAAGATGATATTTATAGATGGTTTTTCGTGGGAGGGCGAGTTTTTCTCGCTAGTGCTTACATATAATAGAGGCGTTGCATTTTCGATGTTTGCCTTTTTAGATGAGTGGCTTAAATTTATACAAATAGCCCTTATCTTAGGCGTTTTTGTCTATCTAGTCGTTGAGAAAAAGCTGCTTTGCTCACATGCCATTTGGCTTGGAGCTTTACTAGGAGCTGGCAGCTCAAACATCACAGATAGATTTATCCATGGCGGCGTCGTGGATTACGTCTTTTGGCATAAGTGGTTTAACTTTGCGGTCTTTAACTTCGCTGATGTGATGATCGATCTTTGCGTCGTGATGATACTTTGGCAAAGTTTTAGAAAAAGGAGAGAGAGTGGGAAATAATATCTACGTCGCATACGCGCTTTGGCTACTTACTGGCTGGCTTGGAGCGCATAGAATTTACCTTGGTAAATTTATCACTGGCTTTTTGATGATGGGACTATTTTTTATCGGTTACTCTTTGCAAATCATCCTTGTTGGTTATTTATTCTTGGCTATTTGGGGCATTTGGTGGATCATTGACGCATTTCTAGTTGGTGCTTATGTCGATAAAAATTTACAAAAGGCCGAACTAAAAGAGAGGCTAAAACTAAAAGATAAAGAAGAGGACTTAAAAAGGCTTTACGAGCTTTTTGAGAGTGGTGCGATCAGCAAGGCTGAATTTGAAGCTAGAAAAGAGATACTTTTTAGATAAGGAGACGTTATGGCAGAATATTATCTTTACTTAAAATACCTCCACTATTTGTTTTTCATCTCGTGGATGGCAGTGCTGTTTTATCAGCCAAGACTCTACGTTTATCACGTAGAAAATATGGACAAGCCAGACTTTGTCAAAGTGGTTGAGGTGATGGAGTATAAGATGTATCACTACATCGGCTGGGTAGCACTCATTGGCTCATTTGTCACTGGTATTTTGATACTTATCGCGATGCCTGATCTTATAAAAACTGGTCACATCCACGTCAAAATTTTAGTTGTCATCTTAATGGCCATCTATCACCTAGACCTTGGACGCTACATGAAGCAGCTTAAAGAAAAGCGCTGTAACAAAAGCGGCATCTTCTTTAGAGCTTACAACGAAGTGCCAACTATCGCGATGCTCATCATCATCTGGGTCATGATAGTAAATCCATTTTAAAGGAATTTGATGAAGAAATTTTTAGCATTTATCGCTTTGCCAGCGCTCTTACTCGCGGCTACTCAGTATTTTGAGCCGATGCAGATAAAATTTGACAACAGACTCTACTCGCTAGCAAGCTCAGCCAAGCCTGTGCCAAATTTATTCACGCAGGAGTACTTGCTCCCTGGTGAGAAACTAGATAGTTTTAGCTACATGCTCTCGCTAAATACCCTTAAATTTGACGCTACGCCAGAGCAAGCAGTCGAGCAAAAGATAAATGATCTAAAAGAGCTAAAGGCAAAAGGGCTAAAAGTAGCTTATAAAAAGGGCTCGCTCGCAAATGAAATTTATCTTGATATCACGATATTTTCAAACCTAAATGGCACTCCAACGGCCGAGCACTCGATATATCGCTACACCAAACAAGGCGGAAATTTAGTCCTTTTTACCATTCAAAGGCGTGCTTATAAAAAAGAGGGCATTCAAAGATTTGCTACAAATTTCACGATCGAGTCGCAAGATTTTAGCAAAAAAGCCCTAGCCACACCTTTTCCACAGATCGTTAGCAAATAAAGAAATTTGAGTGTAAATTTAGCCTTTGCACTCAAATTTTAAAACCAGACTTAACAAATTTATCTAAAAATAAAACGAATAGTTATATGATAAGAAAAACTCAAAAAGGATAGCCTATGATACATAAAATTCTTATCGCAAATCGTGGTGAGATCGCAGTTAGGATAGTCAGAGCTTGTAGGGATTTACACATCCAAAGCGTAGGGATTTACACAGCGCCAGACAGCGAGTGCTTGCATGTAAGGATCGCTGATGAGGCCTATCAAGTGGGTGAAGATCCGATCAAAGGCTATCTTGACGCCAAAGCGATCGTTAAGCTCGCTAAGGAGTGCGGAGCAGACGCCATACACCCAGGATACGGCTTTTTAAGCGAAAACTACGAATTTGCAAAGGCAGTTGAGGACGCTGGGCTCATTTTCATCGGTCCAAAGGCCGAAGTTATCAAGAAAATGGGCGATAAAAACATTGCCAGATATCTGATGAAGAAAAACGGCATACCAATAGTGCCAGGCACTGAAAAGCTAAATGACGAGAGTATGGATGCCATAAAAGAGCACGCTAGGCGCATCGGCTATCCAGTCATCTTAAAAGCAAGCGGTGGTGGTGGTGGCCGCGGCATCAGAGAAGTTTGGCAAGAAGAAGATATGCAAGATGCCTTTGAGTCATGCACCAGAGAGGCCAAGGCATACTTTAACAACGACGAAGTTTTCATGGAGAAGCTTGTCGTCAATCCTCGCCACATCGAGTTTCAAATTTTAGGCGACAACTACGGCAACATCATCCACCTTTGCGAGCGTGACTGCTCTATCCAAAGGCGCCACCAAAAGATCATCGAGATCGCACCTTGTCCTTCGATCAGCGAAAATTTAAGAAAGATCATGGGCGTGACTGCAGTGGCTGCTGCAAAGGCTGTGGGCTACTCAAACGTAGGAACGATCGAGTTTTTGCTAGATGACTACAACAACTTTTACTTCATGGAGATGAATACCCGTATCCAGGTGGAGCACGGCATCACCGAAGAGATCACCGGCCACGACCTAGTAGTTAGACAGATAAGGATAGCAGCGGGCGAGATATTAGAGATCGAGCAAAGCGACATCAAACCACGCGGCTACGCGATAGAGGCTAGGATCACGGCTGAGAATGTCTGGGAGAATTTCATCCCAGCACCAGGCACGATCGAGGGCTACTACCCAGCTCTTGGCCCATCTGTACGCGTCGATAGCCACGTCTATAAAGACTACACCATACCGCCATTTTACGACTCACTCATCGCAAAGCTGATTGTCAAGGCGACTGACTACGATCTCGCGGTAAATAAGCTTGAAAGAGCGCTTGAAGAATTTACCATCGAGGGCGTGCGAACGATCATCCCATTTTTGCTAACGATCAGCAAAAGTAAGGAGTTTAGAAGAGGATTTTTTGATACTAGCTACGTCGAGAAAAACTTAAAAACTATCCTTGAAAACACCTACGATGATATGAACAAAGAGCCAAACGACGACCTAGAAGAGGTCATCGTAGAGGCGATAAAAAGATATAAAAAGAAGAGATAAATTTATATAATTGCGGCTTTGGCGATAAATTTCGCCAAGGCTAAATTTCCGCGCAAACTGCGTAAATTTTAGCTCCGTCATTTGCCACAGCATAGAGCCTGCCACCGCTTACTAGCATGATCTGATCTGCGCTAAGGCTAAATTTCTCAAACTCTATCTCTTTTAATAGCAAGCCATCTTTAGCGCTTATCAAAACTGGCTTATTTTTGCGGTTTGCAAGCAAAATTTGACCTTTGATCCAAACAAAATGCTCCGTGCCACTGGTTTTAAACTTAAACACCACCTCGCCACTTTTTGCATCCACGGCGTATAGATCTCCACCCTTGCCAGCGGTGCCAAAGTAAAGCACTCCCTCACGCAGGCAAACTGACGTTTAGAGATATATGCGCCAAGCTTTAGACGCCAGATGGTCTTGCCTATCCTTGCGCCCTGCTCTTTGGGCGGAAAATTAGCGTTTAAATTTTCATCTTTTGCTTCGCTTTTGAACTCTGCGCTGTCAAAAATTTCTTTGCACTCCATCATAAATGGCGAACTCATTCGCACGCAAAAGCCATCAAATTCATAAGTTTTAGCGTCGTTATATATCTCTTTTATGGGCTCATTAGCAACGCTGAGCTCGCTCATCTGCCCGTTATCTATCTTTATGAGCTTTGCTGGGGAGTTTATGTAGCCCTTGTAGTATCTAGTATTTAGCACGAAGTAGCCATTTTCTTGGTAGCAAAGTGCGTCGCTGGCTATGAAAATTTCGCTTTGTTTGTAGGTAAGTGTTGATCTTTTATGTTTGCTAAAGTCGCGTGAAAATGTATCTAGTAGCACGTAGTTTGGCGTTAGTTTTTGAGCTATCTCTGGCTCGCTAGGCACCCCAAAAGCAAAATGCACAAATGCAATGCGCTCATTCATCTCGTAAATGCCAGTTACGCCGTGTCCGCGAAACTCCACACCAGGCATATCAAGAGGATATGATCTAACCATGCTAGCTCCTTAAATTTATGACGATTATAACCCAAATTTAAAAGCGCACTAGGCTAAATTTGATAAAATTTGCCGAAATTTAGCAATTTTAAGGACCGATATGTTTTTAAAATTAGATGAGATCGCTGGGAAGCTAGATCAAATTTTCTTGCCGCTAGAGCAAGAGGGCATAACTGGCATGAGGCTTTTGCCGCAAAAGGATGCTTCGGCGTTTATGCAAGCGCAAAAGAGCCTTGGCGTAAATTTTCCAGCTAAATTTACAGAGCTTTTAAACAAATTTGATCTTGGAGAGTTTGAAATTTGCAATGTCGGCTTTGGCTCTAGAGGCGACTACGCAAGCGAGCTAGTGCGCCTAAACAGCGTAGATGAGTTTGGTGGCAAATGGTGGCAGGGCGAGGAGAGGCCAGCAAATTTGATAGTTTTTGCCATGGGAGATCCTTGGATATTTTTGCTTGATTGCACGAGCGGTGTAGTCTATGCGTGGCTACTTGGAGATGAGGAGCTTTGCAGTAGGCGCGTTGCGAGTGACTTTGAAAAATTTTTCATAGCGCTTGCTAGTATCTATATAACAAGACTAAATGGCGAAACCATGCCATCATCCGAGCAAATCCTAAATTTTGTCCAAGCAGACGGCGTGGCACTTGATTTTTGGCAAGAGATGGCGCAAATTCAGTAAATTTAGGCTTACTCTAGCCAAATCCTCTTTTATAAATTTGTCCCAACAAGTGATGCAAAAACCACTTTTTATAAATTTGGTTTCGATATGTAACACTCATTGCCCAAAATAAAAATATTAAAATATCTTTAAATAAAAATTTTTTCTAGCCGAGTTAATATTTAACTACAAAAAAAGGAAAAAGGAGCAAAAATGAGCGAGTACATCGAACAAACGATGGAGTGGATAAAGAAGACCAACCCAGGTCAAGGCGTCTTTGTCCAAGCTGCGACTGAGGTTCTAAACAGCCTAGAGCCGCTTATCAAAAGAGAGAGCAAGTACCAAAAACACGCGATCCTAGAGCGCATCGTCATCCCTGAGCGCACGGTGATCTTTCGCGTGACATACACAGGCGACGATGGCAGACCGAAGGTAAATAACGGCTACCGCGTGCAGTTTAACTCAGCTGTTGGCCCATACAAGGGCGGTCTAAGGCTCCACCCAAGCGTCGATCTTGGCGTGCTAAAATTTCTTGGATTTGAGCAAATTTTCAAAAACTCGCTCACTGGCGTAAATATCGGCGGCGCAAAAG
>CAUSWS010000015.1:0-12946 GCA_963535265.1 uncultured Campylobacter sp.
ACGAGATGAAGATAGAGCAATCTTTGCTTGAAAATACATATCGCGGCGAAGTTGTTGGAAATTTTGATCTAAGCGTTGAGCAGCTAAAAGCTTTGGAAGAGAATTTCTCTAAGAAATTTGACTCTAAGATCAAGCTTGATGGTTCAAAGAGCGATTACAATGGCGTAAAAGTTGAGTTAGATGATTTAGGTGTCGAGGTAAATTTCTCTATCGACAGACTAAAAAGTCAAATGAGTGAATATATATTAAAAGCAATTTAAAAAGGAGTGAAAGCGTGAGTGCAAAAATTAAAGCTGACGAAATTAGCACGATAATCAAAGAGCGTATTGAAAATTTTGATTTAAGTGTTGATGTAGAAGAGACCGGTAAAGTCATCTCAGTCGCTGATGGCGTTGCTAACGTTTATGGTTTGAAAAACGTTATGGCTGGCGAGATGGTTGAGTTTGAAAGCGGCGAAAAAGGTATGGCTCTTAACCTTGAAGAGAGCAGTGTTGGTATAGTTATCCTTGGAAAAACTAGCGGTATCACAGAAGGAAGCTCTGTAAAAAGACTTAAAAAACTTCTACGTGTGCCAGTTGGCGACGCATTGATCGGCCGTGTTGTAAATTCACTCGGTGAGCCAATCGACGCAAAAGGACCAATCGAAGCTACTGAATCTCGCTTCGTCGAAGAAAAAGCAAAAGGTATCATGGCAAGAAAAAGCGTTCATGAGCCACTTCAAACAGGTATCAAAGCGATCGACGCACTTGTGCCAATCGGTAGAGGTCAAAGAGAGTTGATCATCGGCGACCGCCAAACTGGTAAAACAACAGTTGCGATCGATACTATCATCAACCAAAAAGGTCAAGATGTCATTTGTATCTATGTAGCTATCGGTCAAAAACAATCAACCGTTGCTCAAGTCGTTAAAAAACTTGAAGAGTACGGCGCTATGGACTACACGATAGTTGTAAATGCTGGTGCTAGTGATGCAGCTGCACTTCAATACCTTGCTCCATACGCTGGCGTAACAATGGGTGAATACTTTAGGGATAACTCTCGCCATGCGCTAATCATATATGATGACTTATCAAAACACGCGGTTGCTTACCGTGAGATGTCTTTGATCCTAAGAAGACCACCGGGCCGTGAAGCTTATCCAGGTGACGTTTTCTACCTTCACTCAAGACTTCTAGAAAGAGCAAGTAAGCTAAATGACGCACTAGGTGCGGGATCTTTAACGGCTCTACCTATTATCGAGACTCAAGCGGGCGACGTTTCTGCTTATATTCCAACAAACGTTATTTCAATTACAGATGGTCAAATTTTTCTTGAGAGTGACCTATTTAACTCAGGTATCCGCCCAGCAATCAACGTTGGTCTTTCTGTTTCTCGTGTCGGTGGTGCAGCTCAGATCAAAGCTATCAAACAAGTTTCTGGTACGTTAAGACTAGACCTTGCTCAGTACCGCGAACTACAAGCATTTGCTCAGTTTGCAAGTGATCTTGATGAGAGCTCAAGAAAACAACTAGAGCGCGGTCAAAAAATGGTTGAAGTACTAAAACAACCTCCATATTCTCCGCTTCCAGTTGAGAATCAAGTAGTTATTATATTTGCTGGTGCTAAGGGTTATTTAGATGATGTTGCAACTGCAAATGTAACAAAATTTGAAGCAGAGCTATATCCATATATCGAGGCAAAATACCCTGAAATTTTTGAGCAGATCAGAACTAAAAAGGTTCTTGATAAAGAAGTAGAAGAAATTTTACATAAAGCGTTGAAAGATTTTAAAGCGACTTTTGCCGCTAACTAGGGCTAAGATATGTCAAATTTAAAAGATATAAAACGAAAGATCAAGAGCGTCCAGAATACTCAAAAGACAACGCGTGCGATGAAGCTTGTCTCTACAGCAAAGCTTCGCAAAGCTGAAGAGGCTGCACGCTACTCTAGGGTTTATGCACTTAAGATCAATGAGGTTTTATCAGAGATAGCTTATAAGATCAATCAATACGCTTCAGTTATGACTGAGAGTAAATTTTTTAACACAACAAAGAGTGTAGAAAAGGTTGATATTATATTTGTTACCGCTGATAAAGGGCTTTGCGGTGGCTTTAATGTCCAGACTATAAAGACAGTTAGGCGCATGATCGATGAGCTAAAAGCCAAAAAGATCAAAGTTAGACTAAGAGCTGTTGGTAAAAAAGGTATAGAATTTTTCAATTTCCAAGGCGTTGAACTACTTGAGACTTATGTCGGAGCTAGCTCTTCTCCTACTTATGAAAAAGCTCAAAAGATCATAAAAGATGCTATTGATGACTTTACAAACGGCATAACAGATAAGGTCGTACTAATACACAATGGCTATAAAAATATGATTTCTCAAGAGATTAGAGTAAATGATATTGTGCCTATTGAGCCGTCTAAGATAGTTGCAGTAGAGACAAATTCTTTGATGGAATTTGAACCAGAAGACAACTATACTAAGATTATGGATGAATTGCTCAATAAATATTTTGAGTATAGTATGTATTATGCTTTGGTTGATTCTTTGGCGGCTGAGCACAGCGCTAGAATGCAAGCTATGGATAATGCAACAAACAATGCTAAACAACGCGTCAAACAGTTAAATCTTGCTTACAATAAAGCAAGACAAGAGTCTATTACCACTGAGCTTATCGAGATCATCAGTGGTGTTGAATCAATGAAATAAAAGGAGTATGAATGAAGGGTGTTATTAGTCAAGTTATGGGCCCTGTGGTCGATGTTGACTTTAATGACTACTTGCCGAAGATCAATGAAGCTATCGAAGTTTTCTTTGAGGTTGAGGGCAAGAAACATAAACTAATATTAGAAGTTGCTGCTCACCTAGGTGATAATAGAGTTAGAACTATCGCTATGGATATGAGTGAGGGTCTGACTCGTGGCTTAGAGGCTAAAGCTCTTGGTGCACCTATAAGCGTGCCGGTTGGCGAAAAAGTTTTGGGTAGAATTTTTAACGTAGTTGGCGATTTGATCGACGAGGGTGAGGGTATAAATTTTGATAAGCACTGGTCTATCCACCGCGATCCTCCTCCATTTGAAGAGCAAAGTACAAAGAGTGAAATTTTTGAAACTGGTATCAAGGTAGTTGATCTTCTAGCTCCTTATGCAAAGGGTGGTAAAGTTGGTCTATTTGGTGGTGCTGGTGTTGGTAAAACGGTTATTATTATGGAGCTTATCCACAACGTTGCGTTTAAACACAGCGGTTATTCTGTATTTGCAGGTGTTGGTGAGAGAACTCGTGAAGGAAATGACCTTTATCACGAAATGAAAGAAAGTAACGTTTTGGATAAAGTTGCCTTGTGCTACGGCCAAATGAACGAGCCACCAGGAGCAAGAAACCGTATCGCGCTAACTGGTCTTACAATGGCTGAGTACTTCCGTGATGAGATGGGACTTGACGTTTTGATGTTTATCGATAACATCTTCCGTTTCTCTCAATCAGGCGCAGAGATGTCAGCTCTACTTGGACGTATCCCATCAGCTGTTGGTTACCAACCAACTCTTGCAAGTGAAATGGGCAAATTCCAAGAGAGAATTACATCAACTAAAAAAGGCTCAATCACGTCTGTTCAAGCTGTTTATGTTCCAGCTGACGACCTTACAGACCCGGCTCCTGCGACTGTTTTTGCTCACCTTGATGCCACGACAGTTCTTAACAGATCGATTGCAGAAAAAGGTATCTATCCAGCTGTTGATCCGCTTGATTCAACTTCAAGGATGCTCGATCCTCAAATTTTAGGAGCAGATCACTACAAAGTGGCTCGCGGCGTTCAAGCAGTGCTTCAAAAATATAAAGACCTTCAAGATATCATCGCTATCCTTGGTATGGACGAGCTTAGCGAAGAAGATAAGCTAACTGTTGATAGAGCAAGAAAGATAGAGAGATTTTTATCTCAGCCATTCTTCGTTGCTGAAGTATTTACAGGTAGCCCTGGTAAATATGTCAGTCTTGATGAAAATATCGCTGGCTTTAAGGGAATTTTAGAAGGTAAATATGATCATCTACCTGAAGCAGCATTTTATATGGTCGGAAATATAGATGAGGCTTTAGCTAAAGCTGAGAAACTTAAGGCTTAAATTTAAAAAGGAAGCGTAATGGATAAATTACATTTAGAGATCGTAACTCCTCAAGGTCAGATATTTAATGATGACGTGAGTAGTGTAGTGCTTCCAGGTAGCGAGGGTGAGTTTGGTGTTTTGCCAAACCACGCCTCATTAATATCTCTTTTAAAAGCAGGTATTATAGATATAGAAGATAAGCATAAAAAGCATGATGTAGTTGCTATCAACTGGGGCTATGCAAAGATCGACGAAGGCAAAGTAGTAATACTAGCTGACGGAGCGGTATATGTGTCTGGAAATAGCGAAAGCGAGCTTGCAAATTCATTGGAAGCTGCTAGAAATTTGATAGAGAGTATGAGTAGTGATACAAATGCTTTTGCAGCAACCATATCAAAAATGGAAAATGTAGTGAGAGCAAGATAAGTGGGCGGAATAGATATATTTTTAAATTACATTCAAAGAAGTAGTTTTATTACAATTATAGTTTTAACTTGGTTGTCAATATATTTTATAGTTAGTTTTACAATTCTCTTTTCAAGAATGGCTGGCATAGGAGCTTGGCAAAAACGCGAGCAAAATGCGCTTGAAGCACTACTTATGGGCGCTAAGAATATACCAAATGACTCGTCTTTAAAGAAATGTGCAAGCGGTAGAATTTCAAAAGAAAAGCTAAATGTCTGCATAAGCATTGCAGAAAAGAATGCTACAAGTGGGCTTACATGGCTTAGCGTAATAGCTTCTACTTCTCCTTTTATCGGTCTTTTTGGAACAGTTGTATCTATCTTGGAGACGTTTTCGCAGCTAGGAAATGGCGCAGGTTCATCTCTTGGAGTTATAGCCCCAGCTATCTCTGAAGCACTTGTTGCGACAGGTTGTGGAATTTTTGTTGCCATCCCAGCATATACATTTAACTTGCTTATAAAAAGAAAAGCTTACGAACTAATGAGCGTTATCGAGCGTCAAGCGGACGTTATGATAGCACTTAAAAAAGATGACGAGACGTTATAGATGGCTCTTAAATTTGATGACGAAACACCAGAGTTAAACATAACGCCTCTTGTTGATATCATGCTTGTTTTGTTGGCTATTTTAATGGTTACAATGCCAACTATAACATACCAAGAAGATATAACATTGCCAGATGGCTCAAAGGCAAAGACATCTACATCCAAACAAAAAGATCTTATAGTGTCTATAAATGCACAAGGACAAGTTAGGATAGATCAAAGCACAATGAGTCTTGCTGAATTCCCAGATAATATTGCGCTGATGAGTACAAAATATGACAAAACCTCGCCTATATACATAAAGGCTGATAAAAATTTAAAATACGATGATGTTATGTTTGTATTAAAGACTTTAAAAGGTGCTGGTTTTAATAAAGTAGCTTTAGAGACAAACGGTTAAGATGCCTAATAAAGTTAAATTTCCAACGCTTAGTTCGTTTTTTGTAGCGTTTTGTATTTACATTATCATTGTGCTTGCTTTGTTTATAAAGCTTACTTTTTTTAGCGAACCTCCTAAAAAATATACTGATGACAAAGATGCTATTATGGATGTGGTTATGGTTGATAGAGAAGTTGATCAAACCATAAAAGCGCCAAAACAAGCAAAAGAGGTTGTAAAAGAGACAAAACCAGAACCTAAAAAAGAGTCAGAAGAAGATAAACAAGAGACTACAAATAAGCCTGTTGTGCCAGATGAGCCATTACCAACTCCAAGCTTGCCAACTCCTCCAAAAGAAGAGCCAAAGCCTGAGCCTAAAAAACCAGAACCAAAGCCCGAAATCCCAAAACCTAGTGAAGAGCCTAAAGAGGATGTCAAGCCAGAACCAAAGCCTGAGCCTAAACCTACGCCAAAGCCAGTTGAAAAGCCAAAACCAAAAGAGCCAAATATAAAAGATCTCTTTAGCGACATAGACTCGACTAAGCTTAAAAAAGATGATGGTATAAAAAAGGCTGAAAATAAAGTGCAAAGCCGCAAAAAAAGTGAGGCTTCTAGTTCAAAAGCTGCAAAAGAGGCTAGCGATATTATAAAGAGCCTTAAGATCGATCAAAATCCAACTGCGCCAAAATCGCAAATGACTGGTACTTATGATCCATTGATGGGAGCCATAACAAAGCAAATTCAAAGAAGATGGCAAAGCTACAAAGCTGACTCTGCAAACCTTGCAAAGGTGAAAGTTATGATAGATCAAAGTGGAAATTTCAGCTATGAAATTTTGGAACTATCATACAATGAAGAATTTAATGCAAAGGTTAGAGAGTGCCTGGAAAAGCTTACTGCAGAGAAATTTCCATTTAACCCAGACAAAAGTACTACTTTTAATTTAAATTTAGAAGATAAAATAAACTAAAATTTATAAATTTACGGAGTAGAGATGAAGAAAATTTTTCTTTTTTTGTGCGTTGCTCTAGGGCTTTATGCTGCTGATGCGACCATATCTGTTATAAACCAAGGTGTTGCTTTGCCAAAGATAGCTTTGCAAGATGCAACTACAGCTGTTAGTGATGCAGGTTTTAAAGATAAATTCTTTAAGATCATGCTAGGCGACTTGAAAGTTAGTTCTGACTTTGAAGTTATCGAAGATCACGTGCCTTCAACTTACGAGGGGACAGCAGCTACAAATACAATGAGCGACAAAGGTGTTGAGCTTATCTTTAGATATGCACTTGAAGGTTCTATGGGCTCACCTCTTACTTTAAGAGTAAAACTCATCGATGCAAAGACTGCAACTACAAGGTATGAGAGAGTATATAACATGCCTGATGGTGCGAAGTATCCGTTTTTGGCACACAAAAGCATAGTTGAGCTAACAAATGAGCTAAATTTACCACCAGTTGGTTGGATGGAGAAATTTATCATCCTTGCAAAATACACTTCAGCTCGCCAAAGCTCTATTATAGTGGCTGATTACACACTTACATATCAAAAGACAATCGTAAGCGGTGGTTTAAACATATTCCCAAAATGGGCCGGAGCTGATCAGAGCAAATTTTACTATACATCTTATGTAAATAATAAGCCGACTTTGTTTAGATACGACCTAAATTCAGGCACAAAAACAAAGATAATAGATAGTATGGGTATGCTTATAGCATCTGATGTTAGTAAAGATGGAAGTAAAATTCTATTAACTATGGCTCCAAAAGATCAGCCAGATATTTTCATCTATAATACAGGTAGCAAAAAATTAACTCAGATCACAAACTATCCAGGAATTGATGTAAATGGAAATTTCGTAGATAACGACAGTAGAATAGTTTTTGTCTCAGATAGACTTGGATATCCAAATATCTTCGCAACACCTGCAACTTCAGGCGGAAGTGTTGAGCAAATGGTATTTCATGGTAAAAACAACAACTCAGTAAGCACTTTTGAAAACTATGTAGTTTATTCAAGTAGAGAGGCTAGTGGTGGCTTTAATATCTATCTAATCTCAACTCAAACAGATTTTATTCGCCAGCTTACAGCAAATGGTAAAAATAACTATCCAAGATTTTCAAGTGATGGCCAAAGTGTCGTATTTATCAAAGAACTTGGCGGTCAAAGCTCGCTTGGCGTTGTTAGATTAAATGAGAACAGAAGTTTCCAATTTCCACTAAAAGTAGGTAAAATTCAATCTATTGATTGGTAATATTCTGGTAATATTTAAAAAAAATATGTTATAATTCGACCAAATTTTTCAAAAAGGATAAGGAATGAAAAAAGTAGTTCTAGCAAGTGTTGCAGTTGCAACTTTATTGTTGAGCGGTTGTAGCTCTAAAAACCCTGAAGTTGATATGAATGCAAATTCAAATCAATCTGCAGATAACTCAGGTAGCATGAGTGATGCTGATAGATTAGCAGCTCTTATTGCTAACATCGAGAGCCAAGTTAAAAGTGTATACTTTGACTTTGATAAATTTAATATCAAAGCTGATCAACAAGGTGTTGTTAGCTCAAATGCATCAGTATTCAACCAAGCTGACGCTCAAGCTCTTTCTATAAAAGTAGAAGGTAACTGCGACGAGTGGGGTACAGATGAGTATAACTATGCTCTTGGTCTAAAACGTGCTAAAAGTGCTAAAGATGCTCTTGTAAGAAATGGCGTTAGCGCTGATAGAATCGCTGTAGTAAGCTTTGGCGAAAGCAACCCAGTTTGTACAGACAAAACAAAAGCTTGCGACGCTCAAAACAGACGTGCAGATTTCAAAGTGCTTCCTTAATCTGTAAGTAATAATGAATAAAAAAATAATCATTGCGGCTCTTCTTGGAGCCGCTTTCTCTATAGGTTCAGCTCAAGAAGTTTCAGCATTTGACGCAGGTAATATGGATAGCGCAAATCCATATGGACTAACAGATGATGAAAAAGCAACTCTAAGCAACAAGAGAAGCGTTCAAAATATCGAAGAAAACATGGATAATGTCTCAGAACAACTTCAAGGTTTGCAAAGCTTAATTGAGAGCATGAGTGCCAGGATGAATAAGCTTGAGCAAAGAATGAACGATATTGAAACCAAAGTCAATGGTGGGATAAGCGATTCTGGTGTAAGTTTGACATCATTAAAAGCTTATGTTGATGAGACTAGGGATATACAAGATAAAAACTATAAAAATATTACTGCTGCCTTAAATAAATTAGGCGCGATAATGGATAAAAATGCTGCTCAACCAAAGCAAAATGCAAATCCAAAACAACAAAATAAGCCAACTTCAAATTTTAGTGGCAAAAGCGACAAGGACATTTTAGCTGATGGCATTAAGCTTTTAAATTCTGGCAATAGCACAGAAGCAGCTGAGTATTTTGAATATTTAAACAAAAAAGGCTATAAAACTGGTGCTTCAAATTATTATCTAGGTGAAGTTGCTTATAGTCAAAAATCATACAGTACAGCCATACAATACTATAAAAAAAGTATACAAAGTGAAGATAAGGCTGACTACACTCCAAAACTTTTGTATCACACAGCTATAAGCTTTGATAAGATCGGTGATACTCAAAGTGCAAATAGGTTTTATAAGGCTTTAAAAGTAGGCTATCCAGATAGCAAAGAAGCCAAAGCCGCTCCTAACAGAAACTAAAATTTACTCTTTTTTAGATATAATCTCACATTAATCAAAACTAAATTCCAAGGAGATTATTGTGAGTAAAGATCAAGTTATAACTATGTTTTATGAGCTAAAAGACGCTAATACTGGCGAAATTTTAGAGTCAAATATGCAAGAAGGTGGTCAAATTTCTTTTATTACAGGACATGGCCACATTATAGAAAAGCTTGAAGAAGAAGTTAGCAAACTAAAATCAGGCGACAAGGCTACTATAAACATTAAAGCAGCTGAGGGTTGTGGCGAATACAATAAAGATGCCATCCAGTCACTTCCAAAAGAGCAATTTGCTGGTATAGACCTACATGAAGGCATGGAGCTTTTTGGTCAAAATGAAGATGGTTCAAGCGTTCGCGTCATTGTTAAAGAGATCAAAGATGACGAAGTAACAGTTGATTTTAACCACCCATACGCTGGCAAAGACTTGCTATTTAATGTTGAAATTTTAGAAGTTAGAGACGCTACTGAAGATGAAAAAGCAACTGGCATGGTAGCAGGTGCTCACACTTGCGGTTGTGGCGGACATGATCATGATCACGAGCATGAGTGCTGCGGTGGTCACGGACATGGCGAAGGTGGTTGCGGTTGTGGCGGTCACGGACATCATCACCACTAAGAAGCCAAAATGAAAAAATTTGCTTTTATTTTTGCGGGTCAAGGCTCGCAAAGTGTTGGCATGGGGAAAGACTTTTATGAAAATTTCTCTTCGGCAAAACTTCTTTTAAATGACGCTTGCAACGACACAGGCATCGATTTTGAAGAGCTTTTATTCGCGCAAAATGATAAGCTAGACAAGACAGAATTTACCCAACCTGCTATTGTTTTAAACTCGCTTATGAGCTACCTGGCATTTTCAAATTTCATAAAAGCTAAGCCAGAGTTTAGCCTAGGCCACTCGCTCGGAGAATTTACAGCCCTTGCGGTTAGTGGTGCATTTAGCTTTGTTGAAGCGATTAGACTTGTAAATTTACGTGGTAAATTTATGCAAGAAGCCTGCGTTGGCAAAGATGCTGGCATGATGGTGGTGCTTGGACTTAGCGATGAAGTTGTTGAGGGGATTTGTAAAGAAGCACAGTATGAGGGCTTGCAAATTTACGCTGCAAACTACAACTGCGACGGCCAGATAGTAGTAGCTGGCGTGAGAGCAGACCTTGCAAAATACGAGGCAAAATTTAAAGAAGCAGGCGCAAAAAGAGCGATGCTTTTAAATATGTCAGTAGCTAGCCACTGCCCGATACTAGAGCCAGCTAGCGTTAAACTAGCAAACGAGCTTGAGGGCGTTTTGGCTGCAAATTTTGCCCCAGTCGTTTCAAATGTAAATGCAAAAATTTACACTGATAAAAAAGAGGCATTAGTGCTTTTAAAAGAGCAGCTAACGCATCCAGTTCGTTATAAACAAAGCATTAAAAACTATGAAAATGAGGTTGATTGCTTTATCGAGCTTGGTGCGGCGACACTAAAAGGCATAAACAAAAAGATCACAGAAAAACCGACATACAGCGTCACAGACATGGCGAGCCTTGAAGAGGTTGTGAAGATTTTGGAGGAGAGATGATAGCGATACTTGGAGCGATGCAAGAGGAGATCACACCTATCCTTGAGATGGTGGGAGAGTATAAAACCACAGAGTACGCAAATAATAAATTTTACGAGGCAAACTACAAAGGTAAGAACCTAGTCATCGCCTATTCGAAGATCGGCAAGGTAAATGCGGCTATCACTGCAACCTTGATGATAGAGAAATTTAAGGCTTCAAAGCTGCTTTTTACAGGCGTTGCTGGCTCACTTGATGAGAATTTGAAAATAGGTGATATGTTATATGCCACCAGCCTTGCGCAGCACGACCTTGACATCACAGCTTTTGGACATCCATACGGCTTTGTGCCAGGGACAAGTATCTTTGTCAAGAGTGATGAGGGTCTAAATGAGCTAGCTAAAAATGTCGCTAGTAAAAAAGGCATGAGCCTAAATTCAGGCATCATCGCAACTGGCGATCAGTTCATCTGTGACAACGAGAAAAAAGAGTGGATCAAAAAGATATTTAACGCTAGTGCTACCGAGATGGAGGGTGCGAGCGTTGCGCTAGTTTGCGAGACACTTGGCGTTCCGTTTTTCATCCTTAGAGCCATCAGCGACGGAGCTGGCAACGAGGCTGAGTTTGACTTTGATAAATTCTTGCAAGACTCAGCAAACGTGAGCGCTAAATTTATCCTAGAAATGGTGGAGAGCTTATGATAGAGCTTAGCAAAAGGCTACTAAGGCAGGTTGGCCAGACAAACGCTAGATACAAGATGATAGAGGGCGGAGATAAGATCTTACTCGGCCTTAGCGGCGGCAAAGACAGCCTCGCACTCGCTCACGTGCTAAAGCACATCCAAAACGTCACGCCTGAGAAATTTGAGTTTAAGGCTGTGACGCTAAGCTACGGCATGGGCGAAGACTACGCGTATCTTACCAAGCACTGCAACGAGCACGGCATAGAGCACGAGGTGATCGATAGCTCGATATTTGAGATATCAAAGGAGAAGATCCGCAAAAATTCTAGCTTTTGTAGCTTTTTCTCGCGCATGAGAAGAGGCTATCTCTACACCTATGCGCTAAAGCATGGCTTTAACAAGCTTGCGATCGCTCATCACTTGGACGACGCAGCTGAGAGCTTTTTTATGAATTTTACTTATAATGGCGCGCTAAGGACGCTTGCTCCAAAATACAGAGCTAAAAATGGCATCGTCGTGATTAGGCCATTTATCTTTGTGCGTGAGAGACAGCTTCGCGAAAATGCGATCAAAAATGAGCTAAGAGTTGTTGGCGATGAGGCGTGTCCTGCGATGAGATTTGACGTGAAGATGCCACACGCTAGATATGAGACCAAGCAACTTTTGGCAAATTTAGAAAAAGAAAATCCAAAGCTCTTTACATCGCTTAAAGCAGCATTTGAAAATATCCACACAGATACATTTTTTGGTATCAACGAAGGCAGTGAAGAGTAAATTTAACTCTTCATTTTTGCCCTTAAAGCTAAATTTAAAACCAAATTTCTTACAACCACCCAAAAGTCACAACTCATTTTGAAGTAGGAACACTCCTTGCTTACTAAATATAAATTTGATAAGCAAGGATCGTAAATGAGCATTTTTAGTGTTAGCACGCAAAAGTATAGCTCAGTAGCTACTGAGGCAAAAGCAAGGAAACTTCAAAAAGAGCAGTCTGAAAGTGCTAAATTTCAAAACGCTCTTGCAAATAATGAAAAAACAAAAGACATTGCACAAAATTTACAAAGACTTGAGCTTACAAAAGATACACAGCAAAGCATTTATAGCGTGAAATTTAAAGACAAAAACGAGCTTGGCTATCAAAGCGATAAGGCTGGCTTTATGGACGCTAGCTTTAATAAAGCAGCCGGCTTGCCACAGGACTTTAAGCTTCACAAAAGTACTATAAAAGAATTTCTAAACTTCGCAACAAAGCAAAATAATATAAATAGCGTCCTTTATAGCAACGCAAGCGGCAAGCTTTTTGACAATGACGTCTTTGAAAATATCGACATAGCAGACACGATAGGTCAGTATTACGCTATTTTTTCTCAGGTAATGGGCAAGAGTTTAAATAAAGATGGTTTTACAGATAGCGACCCAGCAAATCTGCCAAAAGGCTACATCTCGCAAGGGATGAAAGGCATCGATTTTAACGCAGACTTGAGCGATAGATCAAATATTGATTTTTTAAATAGTCGCAAAAACGAGGTCGTGACAAACATCTTTAGTAGCGAAGATGA
>CAUSWS010000016.1:0-12893 GCA_963535265.1 uncultured Campylobacter sp.
TGATGAAAATGGCAAAAGATGAGATCGGAGCGAGCGCTGAAGCAAAACGCATAAGTGTGATCGCAAAAGAGCTTTTGGCTTAAATTTAATATACATTTTCTTAAAGCCTGTATTTTAAATTTAATGTGCAGGCTTTAAAAATACTTCATTTTACATAAAATAGTGCGTATTATTTTACATAAAAACAAATTTTAGATAGAGTAAATTATAAATTTGGGCTAGTGTGGTTTTAAATTTATGTCTTGGAGTAGGGATTTAATTTTAACTATTTTTTAAGGCTTCAAATTTACAATCATTTTAGATTTGGTAGCAACAAAGAAAGGTTTATAAATTTGGCTAAACGGTTATCAAATTTAAATTTATATTTTTAAAGTAGTGGTTAAGTTTAATCTTTTACTTTAAAACTAGAAATAAAACTCTACAGATTTTAAATTGAAAAAATTAAGGAAGTAAAATTTAAAGTAGAAAGTTGGCTAAATTTGAGCTTCTTATCTCGCTATAAATAGCAAATCCAAAAACAATTTTTCTTACAAACTCCAAATTTGCTCAAGACCGTCCTCAAAGTGCCAGATGTTATGGGGTGGCAACTAGCGTATTTTAAAAGCTCTGTCACAAAAATGGAGACTTAAAAAGTAGAATTTAATGAAGCCTAACTAAAATTTTAACCTTTTTTTGTAGTGAAAAACTCGTAAATTTAAAAACAAAATCTCTTAAATTTATAGACTTTTATAAAAACAAATCTAGATAAATTTTTTAGCCTTGTTTTATAACAGCATTCTTGCTAAAAGAGGTAAAATTTAAAAATCACTAATTTTACAAAATACCATTATAAGCACAATAAAAAAAGAATTTGATATATAGATTAAAAAGCTAGACCCGAAGCGAGTCTAGCAAATTTGAAGTTATTTTGAAGCGACCATTTCGTTGTATGAGTTAAATATCTCTCTGCTAAGATCTTCGAGTTTTCTAAACTCAGTGACAAAATGTTTTAAATTTTTCTCGTTATAACCCTTGCCAGCTTCTGTCAAGATGGCTTTGATGTTTTTGTTAAACTCATCAACTAAATGGCGTGATTTTTCGTAAATTTTAGTGTGGCTAAAGCTCTTTGCGCACTCATTTTCATACCACGCTACAAGATCGTCTGCGTCTTTTGCTATATCGTCGCCGTAACCTTGCTCATTTACAGTGTCTGAATAAACGCCTACTTTATAGACGATGATAGCTATCTTTGCGATGATGCCAAAGGTCTTGTCTTCTACATATTTTGATCTTTGAGCTGTCTCTTTTGCATTTTGGTTAAAGCTAGCTAAAGTTTGTTTGAAATTTTCAACATTTGCTGTGGCGATCTTTGAAATTTCATCTATCTTTTTAGAGTTTTCATCGATATCTTTGGCTTCTTGCTGAAGTGTTTGGATATTTACGCCGATCTCATGTGTCGCTTTTTGAGTGTTTTCAGCTAGTTTTCTAACCTCATCAGCGACAACAGCAAAGCCGCGTCCATGCTCGCCTGCTCGAGCCGCTTCGATAGCTGCGTTTAGAGCTAGCAAATTTGTCTGCTCAGCTATATCTTTTATCAAATTTACAACCGAAGTGATATCATCTGTTCTGCTATTTAGCGTGCTTATAGCGTGGCTCGAGCCCTCTATCAGCTCTTCAAGCGAGCTCATATTTACGCTTAGCTCATTGATACTTTGCGTCGTATCCTCAGCAATCCTAGCCGTATCTTTTGCCATGTGTGCCATCTCACTAAGATTTTTGATGCTCTCATTTAGATCGTTTCTAACGTCTTCTATGCCGTCGTTGCCATTACCAAGTGCGTCAAGCTCTTTTGAAAGCAGGCCTCTTACTTTACTTTTGTGACTATCTTTTATGCCAGTTACGCCGTTGCTCATAGAGATGGCATTTTGTTTAAATATACCGCGAAATCCCTCTGTAAAGATATTTCTATATGTTAGTCCGCTTTGAGCAGCATCTATTGAGGTTGAAATTTCTCTTTGAAGCGCCTCAACTTGATCAAGCAAGTCATTTATACCAAGTGCTACTTCATAAAGTGGGTCATTTTCTTTTACATTTACTATCCTAGGCTCTAAGATGCCATTTCTAGCTGAGCCTACTACGCTTAAAATTTCATTTATAGAGTCAAGTTTTTTTCCAAACATATTATAGCCTTTGTAGGTTATTTATAAATTCATCATAACTTATATTTTTTTCTTTTAAAAAATCAGTTAAAAATTTCATCGAAGCATCCATGCCACCGCTCTTTTCTACCGATAACAACTTTTGATATATAGGCTCTATCACCTCAATCGCCTTTGGATTTGGCTTGCGTCTAACTGAGTAGTAGCCAACTGGATTATTTTGTACATCAAGCGAAGTTGTGATGTTTGCAAAGACCCAGTAATATCCACCATCAAAGCTTTTGTTTTTAACATAAGCAAAAATTTCTTCTTTATTTTTTATACGCTCCCAAAGTAGCTTGAAAACAGCTCTTGGCATATCTGGGTGTCTTATTATGTTGTGAGGCTTACCCAAGACTTCAGCTTGCTTTGCTCCAACTATCTTTAAAAATGGCTCGTTACAATATGTAATACGTCCTTTTAAGTCAGTCTTTGAGACCAAAAAGGCGCTCTCTTCGACCATGTGTTCTTTTTTTTCAGGCATATTCTCTCCTTTAAGATTTTAATTATTTTAGTTTTTAACGGCTTTTGATAGATCCCACATCGGCAAAAATATACCAAGAGCTAGTAAAAGCACTATGCCCGCTATAAAAACAAGCAAGATAGGCTCGATATAGTTTGAGATATTGTCAATGATATCGTTAAATTTCATCCTGTAATAGTCAGTTACTTTTCCAGTCATATCATCTAAGCTACCGCTTTGCTCGCCAGCGCTTATCATCTGTATGAGCATATTTTCATATAAATTTGTATCTCTAAAGGCCTCCGTTAGGCTAACACCCCTACCAACAAGTATCTTAACGCCGCTTAGCTTCTTTTTGATATCCTTGTTTGAGACCGTTATCACAGCCGTATCAAGGGCATCTGCTATAGGCAAACCAGCTCGAACAAGCTCTGTAAAGATGAGGTTAAACCTGCTCATATTTGAATAAAATATGATCTTACCAATGAGATAGACTTTCAAAAGGTATTTATCGACCTTATCTTGAAATTCTTCACTATCAAGGTAGTATTTTCTAAACAAATATCCGATAAATGCAAGTGCTCCAAGGATATAAAAGCCGTAGTTTGTCATGACGTATTCTATATTTAGCAAAATTTTAGTTGGCAGTGGTAGCTCTGCATTTAACTGCTCGAAAATTTCTCTAAACTGCGGCACAACAAGTATCATAAGGATAACAAAGGCTATGATGATCGCACAGATGACGGTTATCGGGTAGCGGATAGCTTTTTTAAATTTTTGCTGATTATCCCAGACTTCTTGCAAGATAGAGGCGAGCTTTGCAAGCGCGTCAGCCATATTACCAGTGCTCTCACCAAGCCTTATCATCGCTAGCGTCACGTCGCCAAGCTCTTCTTTAAAATTTTCTATACTATTTGTGAGGCTTGAGCCTTGATTTAGCTCCTCGTCTATGGTTTGAAATATAAATTTAAGGCGCTTATCCTCGGTGGAGTTTGCAACCTCTTTAATGCTATCGTGGATAGAAATTCCAGCATTTGTCATAACGCTAAGCTGTCTTATGGTGGCAACTAAATTTGGGATTTTGACCTTTGGACTAGTAAAAGCCTTTGCGATCACATTTTGTAAATTTTCAAAGTTATTTATACTAGAAGTTTGCGTCTCTTTGATCTTTACGATCATGCCAGTAACATTTGCCTTATCCTTGATCTCGCTTTTATTGTTCGCTCTTAGGCTCATCTTATGGCGTTTGCCGTTTTGGATGTACTCAACCTCAAAGTATTTCATATCTTAGCAACCCTATAAACTTCTTCAAGCGTAGTTATGGCATTTGCCGCTCTTATGACACCATCATGAAACATATCTATAAAGCCCTCTTCGTAAGCTACGCTTTTAAGCTCATCTTTAGAAGCGCCATTTGCGACCATACTTGCGATATGATCACTAATAGGTAAAATTTCACTTATCATCTCACGTCCGAGATACCCAGTTTGCGAGCATTGCGGGCATCCGACACTTTTGTAAAACTGATAGTTTTCAGGGACAAATTTCTTAACCTCATCAAATGCCTTTTGAGATAGAGTGATCTTTTGTTTGCAGTGTGGGCAGAGCTTTCTAACAAGCCTTTGAGCCTCTATGCAAACGAGCGCGCCACTTACTAGATAAGGCTCGATGCCCATATCTATCATACGAGGAAGCGCGCTAATGGCGTCATTTGTGTGAAGTGTAGAAAAGACAAGGTGACCAGTAAGTGCCGCTTGTATCGCTATGCGAAGCGTCTCTTGATCCCTGATCTCGCCTATCATTATGACGTCTGGGTCTTGTCTCAAAATAGAACGGAGCGCTGAAACAAAGGTAAGCCCAGCCTTTTCATTTACGTGCACTTGTTGGATCATATTTAGCTGGTATTCGACTGGGTCTTCAACTGTGATGATCTTAGTTTTTACACTTTTTATATCATTTAGCACACCATAAAGCGTCGTAGTCTTACCTGAACCTGTTGGACCAGTAACAAGGATGATGCCATAAGGTGCTTTCATGCTCTTTTTAAATTTAGAAAAGTTGTCTGGGTGCATGCCGAGGTCTTCTAAATTTATAATGACCTTTGACTTATCAAGAATTCTTAAAACTATACTTTCGCCATTTAATATAGGTAGCGTCGAGATACGAAAATCATACTCTTTGTCTAAAATTTGAGCTGAAAATCTACCATCTTGTGGGCGGCGGCGCTCTGCGATGTCCATATTTGAAAGTAGCTTCATACGGCTAACCATCGGCGGATAGATATCTTTATCAAATATAAATGTCTCGCTTAGCATACCATCGATCCTGCTTCTTACGATGCAGTTTGTCTCGGTTGGCTCGATGTGGATGTCGCTAGCTCTACTTTGGATAGATGTTTTTAAGATGATTTCTATTAGCTTTAAAATTCCAGAGTTTTCACTGTTGTTTTGCCCTTGACTAGCTGAGCTTGAAAGCTCTCTTCTGATCTCCGTTATCACATCTTTTATGCTCTCATTTAACGCTAGCTTGCTTATATATTTCTCTATCTGAGTTGGCTGAGCGATGGCAACTTTTAGCAGTTTTCTATTAAATAAATTTTGCACCTTATCTTGAGCGATAACGTCAAACGGATTTTTAAAAGCAACATATACGCTTATCTCATCCTCTTTTACTGGGATCGCACTATATGTCTTTAGCTGAGCAGTACTTAGCTTTTCGCTAATGCGGTAGTCGATGTCGATATCATCAAGGTCAAAGTATAAAACCTTAAATTTCTCGCTTATAAATTTAACAAAAGCTTTTATATCAAGCTCAAGATCGTTTGAAATTTCATCGATATTTACATGTCCTCTTCTATAAATATCAGACAAAATTTCCATAAAGTCATCGTCATTTAGTAAATTTTCATCTCTTAAAATTTTAACAAGACCTTTGCCTTCTTGCTCGCTTATCTGCTTTATCTTTTCTATATCTGATGTGCTTAGTTTGCCGTTTTGTTCTATATTTTTTAAGATTACATTTTCTACATTTTTCATTATCTATACTCTATTTGTGATTTCAGGTCGTTATTTTTAAAAATTTTAAGCACAAGCTTTGGTATTTGTCCATTTGTCGGACTGATCTCATATCTTGTGTCAGAATTTGGCTCTTCAAAGATAAATGTGCCAAGCTCTTCAACATACTCTTTTTTTACAAATTTATCAAACAAAAATGAAAGTATATAATCGCTCTTTGGAAGCCTGATATAGCTTATATCAACACCATCTATCATAGCGTGAAATAAGAGCTTTTTCTTAAACAAGATGTCAGCAAAATAGGCAGCATTTTCTCTTGATTTTTCGCTCTTTACTAGCTTATCGATAGGAGTTGCTAGCCTGTTTAGATCGTTCATCTTTATGCAAGCGATGCCAAACATAGAAATTTGCTCTTCATTATTTTGTGTTTTTAAAAAATCCTCAACCTTTTGGTTGCAGACTTTTGCATAGTTTGCGCTGTTAAAGTCATCCCTTATCTCAGTCAGGCTAACAGCAAAAACTTCACAAACAAAAACCAAAAAAATAGCAAAAAATTTCATAATGTTCCACTTTTTATCTTATTTATAAGCTCATTTATCGAAGCTTTGTTTAAGTTTTTATTATACTCCCTTAGAGCTTTTACGGCATCATCGCTTTGCTTTAGCTTATATTTTGACTTTGCAAAGATGATCCACGACTCCTCTAAGCTATTATCTATATCGTTCGCAGCAAGCGACCACTTTATAGCTTCTTTGAAATTATTATTTCTAAAATTTAATCTAGCAAGCTCGAGCGCAATAGTTGGATTATTTGTCTTTAAAAATTGATCCCTTAGCACGCCCTCTTCATTTGATGCTGAAGTTACTTGTATATTTACACGCTTTCTAGCTGGCTTTGACTCAAGATCTATCACTTCATCTTGTGGCACGCTTATGCCATTTATACCATTTTGCTCGGTAAGTGGCTCTTCATCAGGGATGTTTAGCTTAAGCCAACCTTGTGAGCTTCTTTGCCTTTTTGAGTCATTTTTTGAAGTATCATTTGTCTCGTTTATCTTTACAACCTCTTCAAGCTTTTTAGCTATCTTGTCAGCTAGCTCATCTTGTTTTTTACCCTCTTCAAATTTAGCCTTAGCAACCTCACTCTTTTGCTTTAGCTCACTAAGAACGCTTACATTTGTCTCATTTTTTTCTACCATTTTTACTGTGGTTGCATTTTTAGCTAAAACCTTATCGCTTTTATTAGCAAGACTTGGAGCTTTTTCTATGCTTAGCACTATCAATGCAGCCAGCAAAATGATGATAAGCAAAAGCTCGATGATTAAAATTTTAGAGTTTTTGGCATTAAAAATTTTATGCAAAAAGCCACCATTTTTTTTCTTGTAGCTCTCATAAAGCTTTTCTAGTCTTTGAATTTCTTGTGGTTCAAGCATCGATTAGCCCCGTATCAAGTGCAGCCATGGTAAGTATCATGATATTTGCCTTATCACCGCCAAGCTTTGAAGGCTGATACTGCTCGTAGTATTCGCAAATTTCATAGAATTTATACATGATCTTGTTTAGCGTTCTTAAATTTCCACCGCAAAATGAGTAGGTGCACTCGTAGTCTTTTTTGTCAAATTTAAGGTATTTATCATAGTTTTTTTGACTAAGCTTTCTTTGCAAGTAGATGATGATCTCATTTACATCAGCGCTACTTAGCTCGATGCTCTCCCAAATTCTAGTCTGAAAATAATCTTTCGCCAAAATATCTTCGTTTTCAGTTTTATGTATCGTAAAAAGAAATTTAAACATCCTAGTATCAGCCATAAGCCTTATCTTCTCGATAAGCTCAATCGGATAGAGCTGCGCTTCATCTAGGATAACCGTCATTTGATTTTTTAAAATTTCATCTTTACTGTTAAAGTCTTTTGAATAAAATTTTATAAAGCTCTCAAAGTTGTTTATATCTTCAAGCTTTTTTCCATAAATTTGCTCACAAAGTGCCTCGATAAATGTCGCCTCGCTAAAAAATGGATGTGGAAAAAATATGAGGCTTTTATCTTCTTTTAGATCATTTGCGATCTTGTTTAGCAAAAAGGTCTTGCCGCTACCTGGCTTACCATAAAACAAGATGAGCTTTAGTGGCTTTTTTAGAGCTAAAACTATCTTGTTGTAGCAGCTTATAGAGTTGTCTAAATTTACGAAATTTAAACTCTCGTCTTCATCTATGAAAACATCTTTTATATGTGTATAAATATTTTCGTTACTCATAGATCGATTTAGAAAATCCTAGATCTTTTAGCGACTGCTGAACTGGTTTTGGATCTTCAAGATCAACAACTCTTGGCGTGATGACAAAGATAAGCTCAGTAGTTCTTACGCCATCTCTTGTGCTTTTAAAGACACTTCCTATCAAAGGTATGTCAGCTAGAAGTGGCACAGCTGTGTTTTGCTTATCTTTGGTCTGTCCGATAAGTCCGCCAAGTATGATCGTATCGCCACTATTTACCTGAACTACGGTTGAGAGTTTTTTCTGAACTGTATCAGGGGCGATCTCTCTAATGGCTGTATTTTGTGATCTTGTGTCATCTTCTGCATACTTAAAGCTACTTAAGCTTGGGTTGATGCGAAGCATGATCTTGTTGTTATCTGAGACTTCTGGAAGTAAATTTAACAAGATACCGATAAAAACAGAGTATTGTTTATAAGTTGTTGTAAGCCTGTTGTTATTGTTATTGTTGCTACCATTATCTGTCTCTTCCATCACGCGATAGTTTATATTATCACCCACAGAGATTAGCGCTTGTTGGTTGTTTAGAGTGGTTACTTTTGGGCTTGAAACGACCTTTGTTTTACCATTTGTTTCAAGGAAATTTATCATACCATCAAGGCTAAAGTTTAAATTTGCAGCGATGTTTAACGTGCGACCAAAGCCATCGCTTAAGCTGTTGCCCTTGTTTGTCCAGCTTGCACTTGAGCCGATGTTAGAGCCTTGGTTGCCGATATATGAGTTAAATCCAAGCTCAAATTTACTCCAATCAACGCCTTGCTTATACTCGTTATTTAGATCAACTGCTATGATAGAAACGTCGATGATGACTTGTTTTTTAAGTCTTCTTTGCATCTCAGCTATATATTTTTCAACACGTTTTAGCTGTGATGGGGTAGCTGTAACCGTGATAAGTCCAGCATTTTGGTTTATGATAGGATCTGGCGCTGTGATGTGCTCACTGCTATTATTCAAGATAGCTTTTAGCTCAGCGTCAAGCTTCTCCCAAAAGTCAAATTTCTCAGTTGTTCTTATCAAGTTGTTTTCATTTTTTATATCATTTGAGCTAGTATCACTGCTTGAGCTACTGCCTACTTCTGACGGAGAGGCATCAACAGAAGCTTTTGTAATGGCTGTGCCCTCACGGATAGAGGTTATGTAGTCTATTTGAAAAATTTTTGTTTGAAGCGATGAGATTTTTAAGACATTATTTGAAAACTCATAGCTTAAATTTTTCTCGTTTAAAAGCAGATCAAAGACCTCACTTAGGCTCATGTTTCTTATATTTACGCCAAAGACTTTATCGTCAAGCTCTTTTTTACTATAAGCATCTTTTGCAACGATACTAAAATCACACATTTCAGAGAGCTGATTTAAAACATCTCCAAGACTTATGTCGTCTGTGATCTTCATACTAAAATTTTTACTCAAGCATGTGCTTGGTTTTGCCATCATAGGGGTAGCTAAAAATGAAGCCAACGCCACAGTTATAATAAATTTACTTAATTTTGATACCAACATTTTTACTTCCATTTTTAAGAGTTAGTTCTTGTTTTTCATCATCTTTTACGATGATAACCTTGCTGCCATAAACACTTGTGATATTGTAATCATCAATCGTATCTCCAACTTTATACCACTTGCCATTTATATTTGCTTTATTTAGCAAAATGGCCTTTAGCATAAACCCCCTTGCAGAAGAGTATTTTGTAGTGTTTTGATCGCCTTTTGGAGCAACTGGCAAATTTAGCTTGAAAGGATCTTGCAAGCTAGAAATTTCACCGCCATTAAGCCCTTTTCTTTGCTCTTTTATCTTAACAAAAACTTCATCATAGTTTTTCATCTCGCCTTCAAACTCACTGCCAAATAGACTTAGAGCTAAAATTAAAAATAAACCAAATTTTTTCATCAGTACTTCATGCCCCACACAGAGATAGAGAGCTTAGCTCCTAGATCTTTTTGGGTGGAATTTATATCCATCTTGTGAAGATCTACTACGAGTTTTGACTCTTCAAGTCCGTTTATATAGCTAAGCATATCTTTAAAATTTCCAAGGCAAGTGACATCTATATTTAAAATTTGCTCTATCTTTTGGAAATTTGGCTCTTTTATATCGCTTTTAAGCTCTAAAATTTTTATATTATTTTGCTTTGCCAAAAGCACAATACTATCTATATAGTTTGCCCAGTTTTGATTGTCAAAAAGCAAAAAAGAAAGCTCTTTAAGCTTTGAATCAAAATAGGTATTAAATTTCAAAATATTCGTGTAGCGAAGTTTTAGATTGCTTAAATTTCTATTTTCTTCATTTATCTTAAAATTTCTATCGCCATCAGGAGAGCTTACTGAGGCTAGATAGTTTCTGGTGTTTTCTAACTTTGTAGAAATTCTCGTATGTTTATCAAGCTTTTCATCAAAGAAATTTTGCGCAGGATCAAAGCATAGCATATAGACAAGGTAAGCTATAATAAGCGCTGAGCCAAGAAAAATGAGGTTTGTTTCGTTTGGCTTTTTGTTATCAAAGTATTGATCTATTTTACTTAAAATATCTTGTCTCATTGTCTAATCTCTATGCTTATATTACTTTCATACTCATGTTTAGCGTCATCTGAGCGAATTTTTTTAGTATTTACCAAGTATTTTTCATCTTTGCTGATATCTTTGATCAACTGGGTTATCCTTTTTTCATTATCACTAACCGCAGTTATGGTCAAATTTCTATCGTTATTTACGATGTTTGTGATATAAACTGCATTTAGATTTAAAATATCGGTAATTTTAAAAAGATTTAAACCCTTCATGGCGTAATTATCTTTTTTATTTTCGATCTCAGCAAGCAGACCTTTTCTGAAATTTAGCTTTTCATTCTCTTTTTGAGTTTGCTCTTTTACCGCCTCTTGTTCTCTTGAAATTTTAGCTAGCGTCTCTTTTATCTGCATCTCTTGGGCGTTTAGGACGCTATATTTGTCATTTAGCCTTGCGCTGTCTTTTTCTAAAACAAGACCAGCTATGTAGTTGTAAGCTGGATATAACATACTTAGTGCAAATGCCGCAGCGCAAGTGAGCAAAAATTTGCCACTTTTTCTTTTGACAAATGGATCTGGACGGAGCATATTTGAGAGGTTAAAATTCTCATAAAATGGCTCTTTGGTATAAAATCTACCAAATAAAGCCATAACGTTATAACGCTCATTTATAGTATAGTTTTTGTTATTTATCGCAACTTTTATATTTATATACTCTGCATCCAAACCAAGTTTGGTTGAGATGAAATTTGAAAAATTTTTGATCTCATAGTCACAATCTATGTAAATATTTTTAATTGTTATTTGATAGTCTCTATTTATTATATTTATAATGTCATTTATATAAAAAACACAATCTTCAAAAATGGCGTTTAGATCATAATTAAAATCATTTCTATCTTTATTTATAAGACTACATTGAGATAATATCTCCTGAAATCTCTTGCTATCTAGACGCTCACCACTTTGTTCGAAAAACCTATCATTTAAATAAGATAATGTATAACGAATTTTCTTTGAGGTTAAAAATTCTCCATCTATATAGACGCTTAAAAAAGACTCTTTGTCTTTTAAAGTAACAAAACAATCAACTTGAGTACTAACAAGCAAACCCTTTTTGTAAAGAACAGAATAGAGTAATGGCTCTGGCACTATGCAATCTATATATGGGATTTTTTTAGCTATATTTTTAAAAATTTGTTTTAATTCATCATTTTTTACAATGAAAACATTAAAAAATCTATCATCACCTTGGAGAACTCTATTTTCAATATAACATACTTTATAATCTATAGTGGGATCAAGTTGAAATTCCTCATAATATTTCTCAGCTATTTCGTTTTCCAAATATTCATCTTCAATACTTCTAGGTATCTTAAGTGTCGCTGTTTTTAGGCTTTCATACTCGACATATGAGATAAGAAAATCATGCTTATGTACTGTTTTTAAAAAGTTAAAAGATTCTACTTTACTATTGTGATAACGAAATCCTTTGTAGTCATACGGATCTAGTACGATAACAGATTTTTTATCATTTTTTATAATTTTTGCCATATATTAAAACCATCTTACAAAATTTGCAGAAAATATTTTAATATCTTCAAAATAAAAAATCAATAGCCGATTATCTGATTTAGGCTCTTTTCTTCTTTGCTCCACCCTTTTTTAACGACTACATCGAGCTTTAGAAAGACCTTTGTGTTGGTTAAATTTTGTATTAACTTTCTTGCAAAAATTCCTATTCGTTTAATAGTTTCACCATTTTTCCCTATGATCATACTTTTATGGATGTCACGCTCTGTGATGATGCTCGCATAAATTTCAGTTATACCTGTTTTTTCTTTTACACTTTTTATTATCGCGTCGCTAAGATAAGGTATCTCGTCGCTTAAATTTTCATAGATCGCTTCAAGTATAAATTCTCTAAAAATTTCCTTCTCGTTTGTCGGCGTAAGAAATTCTGGATCATAAAAGTACTCATGCTCTGGCAAAAGCTTGCAAATTTCATCAAGTAACGGCTTTTTATATGTAGGCTGCTTGGTGCTAAAAGTAAGCAAAGCTGCAAATTTATCTTGAAATTTCTGGTACTTAGTGATCTTTTCAAGCACTTTTGCATTTGAGCTCTCATCGACTTTTGTTAGCACTAAGATATGCGGTTTTTCTGGATTTAGAGCTAGAAATTTCTCATAGTCGCTTGTATCATCATGGATAGGCGCTAAAAATACGATGAGATCGCAGTCTCCCATCGATTTTATAGCTTGGCTGATTAGTAGTTGATTTATCGCCTTGTTGCTCTCGTGAAGTCCTGGCGTGTCGGTGAAGATGATCTGATCTTCGCCGTTCATCACGATGCCATTTATCTTTCTGCGAGTTGCGTTTTGTTTGTGCGAAACAATGGCGATCTTTTCGTTCAATAAGGCATTTAAAAACGAGCTTTTGCCAGCATTTGTGCGTCCTATGATGCTAA
>CAUSWS010000017.1:0-12401 GCA_963535265.1 uncultured Campylobacter sp.
AGGAATTTCTTCTCCAAATGGCACTAAAAATTTCTTATCCATTCGCCTTAGAGTGCCATCTTGAAACAAAAATGCAGAGTTATAAATTTGCTTATTTTCATAGGCAAGCGCGCCAGCTACGATGGTTATCTTTTTTGAAAGCTCTTTTAGCTCATCAACAAGCAGTGGCTCATTTGTCATAAATAATGGAAACGCACTCTCTGGAAGCACGATGAGACGCTTTTGCTCGGCGATAGCGCTATTTATCATGTCTAAATTTTCATTTGTAAATTTCATGCGCAAGCTTTTATCCCAGCGCACCCTTTGAGCGACATCGGTATTTACTAGCTCCACGTCAAACGGCAGAGTTTTTGCCTCGCTACTTTTAAACTGCAAAGCGGCGATCAGGCAGATAAAAGCTAGGATAAATTTTAAAATTTTACCTTTTAAACTCAAAGAAATAGCTGCTAAAAATATAAATATAAGCCCTCTAGTATTTGGCTCAAAAGCCCCTAAAACAAGTGTCGCTTCAAGGTTAAACCAGTTAAAGCCAAATGGGCGCACGTAGCTTATTAAAAATAGTAAAACGGCTCTTAGCGCCACAAAGCTTGGGAAAGAGGCTATCCAAAATAAAAGTCCATAAACAAGGGCTACAAAGAGGATGACAAATGGTATAAGCCAGACTAGTTCGTAGTAGATAAAGCTAAAGCCGATCCAGTAAAACCACAAAATTCCAGTGAAAAAGCCAGCCGCAAAAAAGCCAGCTCTGCTTAAATTTATGATGATGCAAATTCCAGCTAGCGTGAGAAAAGGTGAGATGAAATTTAAAATTTGATTTTCAGCCATAGCTAAAAAAATGAAATTAGAAAGCAAAAAAGCACCGACAAAGGCTTTTATTATAATTTTAGTGCTAAAATGTCCGTTTAAAAATCTTACAAATAAGGAAATCCATGCAAAACGCTGATTTTTTAACATCATTACTACCTCTTGTTGTGCTTTTCGCCATATTTTACTTTTTGGTTATTAGACCTCAACAAAAACAACAAAAAGCCCATGCAGCAATGCTTGCAGCTCTTGATAAAGGCGATAAGATAGTAACTAATGGCGGACTTATATGCGAAGTGATTAAAGCCGAAAATGATTTTATCAAAGTTAAACTTAACGATGATGTAATCGTTCGTATAGCACGCGAGTTTGTAGCTAAAAAGATCGAAGATAAATAATGCGTAACGCAAGAGTTACATATAGGCTGATTATATTAATATTAGCCTTGATTTTTGGTTTTGGCTTTTCGGTGCCATCTTTCTTTCAGACTCAAAGTGGAGCTAAAATTTCATTAGGACTTGACCTTCAAGGCGGTCTTCATATGCTTCTTGGTGTTGAAACTAACGAAGCCATCCACTCTAAGATCAAGTCAATCGCTGGAAGCATAAATTATTATGCTAAAAAAGAAGATGTGCTCATTGATAAATTTAAGATAAAAGAAGATAGTGTTGATTTTGCGCTACTTGATAGTGACGAGGCTCCAAAAGTTGATAAGGCACTTGCTGAGATAAAAGGGCTTGATATAAAAAAAGATGGTCTAAACTATCACATCACTCTAACAGAGCAAGAGAGGCTTGATACGATAGAGTATGCGATCTCGCAAGCTGTTGAGACCATTAGAAACAGACTTGATCAGTTTGGTCTAGCTGAGCCAACAGTTGCTAGACAAGGCAAAGACAATATCCTAGTCGAACTTCCTGGCATAAAGACTGAAGAAGATGAGCAAAGAGCGAGAGATCTTATCGCAAAGGCTGCTCACTTGCAGCTTATGGCAGTTGATGACAAAAGACAAGATCAGGCAAATACGATGAGCGAGGCTGAGGCCGAAAGCTATGGTGATGTGATCTTTAAAGATGCTAAAAATGACCGCGTAAAATACGTCGTTAAAAATATCCCTGTGCTTGATGGCTCGATGCTAACTGATGCAAAGGTTGCATTTTCTCAGCAAAATAACCTACCGATCATAAATTTCACACTAAATTCAGAAGGTGCTAGAATTTTTGGTGATTTTACTGGTGCAAATGTCGGTAAAAGGCTTGCTATCGTGCTTGACGGCAAGGTCTATTCAGCTCCAGTTATAAACGAAAGAATAGGTGGCGGCAGCGGCCAGATCAGCGGTGGTTTTACCCTTGATGAGGCTCACGACGTAGCGATCGCACTTAGAAGTGGCGCACTTTTAGCACCTGTGAAGATGCTAGAAAAAAGAAGCGTTGGCCCATCTTTAGGCCAAGAGAGCATCAATCAAAGCATGGTTGCTCTTGCTGCTGGATCTATTTTAGTCGTGCTATTTATGCTAGTTTATTATGGAATTTCTGGAATTTTTGCAAATATCGCGCTAGTTGCGGATGTCGTTATATTAGTAGCTGTCATGGCGCTTTTTGGAGCGACGCTTACTCTGCCAGGTATGGCTGGTATCGTGCTAACGATCGGTATGGCTGTTGATGCAAACGTCATCATAAATGAGCGTATCCGCGAGCTTTTGCGTGAAGGCGTGGCGATAAGAACAGCTGTTCAAAAGGGATATGAGCACGCTATGAGTGCGATCATCGACTCAAACTTGACTACTATCATCACAGTTGCGGTGCTTTATGCTTATGGCACTGGTCCAGTTAAGGGCTTTGCTGTGACAATGGCGATAGGTATCATGGCTTCGATGCTAACGGCCATTTTAGGCACACATGGCATGTTTGATGCAGTCATGGATAAGATAGAAAAAAGCGGAAATACCAGACTTTGGTTTGGTTATAAAAGGAGCTAGGGATGCAAATTTTTACTAAGGCAAAAGTTTATGATTTTATGCGGTTTAGATTTGCTTCATTGGCACTTTCTATATTTTTATTTGTTGGCTCGATCTTTTTGCTTGCAACAAAGGGTCTAAACTACGGCATCGACTTCTCTGGTGGTACGCTTATCCAGTTAAAATATGATACTAAAGTGCCACTTGATAAAATCCGCGACGCTTTTGGCACAAATGAAGTGCTTAAAAACGCCTCTGTTACTGAGTTTGGAAGCGAAGATGAGGCTGTTATTAGATTTTCAGGATCAAGTTCAAATTTAACTGGTGACATCGGTACTGAGATAAAGCAAATTTTAAAAGATACTGGAAATTTTGAAGTAAGACGTGTTGATATCGTTGGTCCAAAGGTTGGTGACGAGCTTAGGCAAAAGGGCTTGATGGCTCTTGGAATTTCACTAATTGGCGTGCTTCTTTATATCACATTTAGATTTGAGTGGAGATTTGCGCTTGCTGCAATTGCAACTGAAATTCACGATATAGTCATAACTGTTGGTGCTATTTCGCTATTTGACATTGATGTAAATTTAGACACACTAGCTGCTGTATTAACAGTGCTTGGCTACTCGTTAAATGATACGATCATCATTTTTGACAGGATTAGAGAGGGTATAAAAGAGAGCAAGAGAACTGATATCGAGGGTGTTATCAACGAGTCAGTCTCAGCCACGCTTTCAAGAACCATCCTAACTTCAGCCACTACGATGATGACTGTTGTTGTGTTATTTTTATTTGGTGGAGATATGATACATGGATTTTCATTTATCCTTATCGTTGGTATAGTTATAGGAACGATCAGCTCGATCTACATCTCATCACCATTCCTTATCTGGTTTAAATTTAGCATTGAGCATTTTAGAACTAGAGAGGCTGAGAAGCAAAAGATCAAAAAAGAGCGCGAAAAAGAGCGTGCTATGTTTGAAAAAGGTGTTGTGTAAGGAGGGATAATGAACTGGGGAAAAGTTATCTACATATTTTTTGCGTTAATGAGTCTTACGACTACGGCGGAGTTTTTATATGATAAAAACGAGATCGCCCTTTTTGTGGCAGCTAGTATAAATTTAGTTTCTACGCTACTTAAGATCGGTGTTAAAAATTTACTATCAGCTGAGCTTTTTGCAAGCTCGTTGGTTGCTGATTTGCACCTTATACCAGCTTTTGTTATTTTGCAAGTCTCAGAAAATGCAACACTTAGCTATTCGCTAGCTATTGGTGCAGTCATTGCAAATATATTTTCACTAGCATTAGTATTGATAGAATCAAGCAAATCACAAGAAGAATTTTAGGAGAAAAAATGGCTGAGAAGAGAAAATATGAGCCTTTAAAGATAGAAAAAAAATGGCAAGAAATTTGGGATAAAAATGATGAATTTGAGCCAAAAGACGACTTAAGCTTGCCAAAAAAATATATCCTAAGTATGTTTCCGTATCCAAGCGGACGCATACATATGGGGCATGTGAGAAACTACTCTATCGGCGATGCGCTGGCTAGATCATATAGAAAAAGCGGCTACAACGTGCTTCATCCTATCGGATTTGATAGCTTTGGTATGCCAGCTGAAAACGCAGCCATAAAACATAAAATTCACCCTAAAATTTGGACTTATGAAAACATCGACTATATGAAAAAAGAGCTTGCTAGCCTTGGCTTTTCGTTTTCTAAAAAGAGAATTTTAGCCACATCTGACCCACTTTACACAAAGTGGGAGCAAAGCTTTTTTATAAAGATGTTTGAAAAAGGGCTTGTTTATAGAAAAAATGCCATCGTAAACTGGTGCGAATATGATCAAACCGTGCTTGCAAACGAGCAAGTTGAAGACGGCAAGTGCTGGAGATGCGGCAATGATGTGGTGCAAAAAGAGCTTCCAGGATATTACTTTAACATCACAAAATACGCTAGCGAGCTACTTGAGGATCTAAAACTACTTGAAGGCAAATGGCCAAATCAAGTCATCACAATGCAAGAAAACTGGATCGGTAGAAGCTACGGCTTGGAGTTTAAATTTAGCCTTGATGAGGCTTCAAAAGAGACTTTGGGAGCTAAATTTGATGGATTTGAGGTATTTACAACAAGGCCTGATACGATTTATGGCGTTAGCTACACAGCCCTTGCGCCAGAGCATCCTATCGTAAAAGCATTGCTTGAAAGTGATAAATTTGATGAAAGCAAAAAAGTAAAGATAAAAACAATACTTAATCAAAGCCCAAGAGAGCGCCAAGCAAGCGATAAAGATGGAGAATTTTTAGGAATTTACGTCGTTCATCCACTCACAAATGAAAAAATCCCAGTTTGGGTTGCAAATTTCATCCTAGCTGACTACGGAAGCGGCGCTATCATGGCTGTCCCTGCGCATGATCAAAGAGACTTCGAGTTTGCAAGCAAATTTAATCTACCTATAAAACCAGTCGTAAAGCCGCTTGAGGGCGAGAGTGATGGCTCTAAGGCATATTCAGAATACGGAGTTGCCATAAATTCTGAGCTGATAAACGGCCTTAATTCAGAAGAGGCTAAAAGCTTTATAATAGAAAAATTTGAAAAAGATGGCCTAGGTAAAAGGATCACAAACTACAAACTAAGAGACTGGGGAATTTCTCGCCAAAGATACTGGGGTGCGCCAATACCAGTCGTGCACTGCAAATGCTGCGGCGTAGTGCCTGAAAAAGAGGAAAATTTACCTATCGCGCTACCTGAAGATGTCAAGATCACAGGTGAGGGCAATCCACTTGATAAACATCCAACTTGGAAATTTACAAAGTGTCCAAAATGCGGCAAAGACGCGATCAGAGAGACTGATACCATGGATACATTCGTAGAGAGTAGCTGGTATTTTGCTAGATTTGCAAGCGATGAGAAGACGTGGGAGCAAAAAGCACTTGATGAAAAGAGCGTGAATTATTGGATGAATGTAGATCAGTACATCGGCGGTATCGAGCATGCGATCTTGCACCTTTTATACGCTAGATTTTTCCAAAAGGTCTTAAGAGATCTTGGCTATCTAATAGATGATGAGCCGTTTGAAAATTTGCTAACTCAGGGCATGGTCTTAAAAGATGGTAAAAAGATGAGTAAAAGCAAGGGCAACGTCGTAGATCCTGATGATATCATAAATAAATATGGTGCTGATACGGCAAGGCTTTTTATCCTTTTTGCTGCTCCTCCTCAAAAAGAGCTCGAGTGGAACGACAGTGCAGTTGAGGGTGCATTTAGGTTTTTAAATAGGCTTTGGGAGAAGGCGCAAACTATCAAAAAGATAGACAAGCTGCCTGAGATAGATCACGAAAGCTTAAACAAAGATGAGAAATTTGCAAGGCTAAAAATTTATGAAGCGCTTAAAAAATCAACTGAGGTTTTTGGCGATACATTTGCTTTTAATACATTGATAGCTGCTTGCATGGAGGCACTAAACGCTATAAATGCGCAGGATAATGACGATGTAAATGCTGAGGGCTTTTTCATCATCTTAAATTTACTAGAACCTATCGTGCCGCACATTGCAAACGAGCTTAGTGAAGAGCTTTTTGGTAGAAAAAATTTCACAAAGATAGCTGTAAAAGAAGAGGTCTTTTTAAAAGATAGCATCGCTCTTGCAGTTACAGTAAATGGCAAAAAAAGGGCTGAGTTTGAAGTGGCGGCGAGCGAAAGTGAGAGTGAAATTTTAAAACAAGCTAAGCAAAACGTGGCTAAGTGGCTTGAGGGCAAAGAAATTTTAAAAGAGATTTATATAAAAGGCAAATTAGTAAATTTTGTCATTAAAGGATAAATTTTGAGGTATTTTTTAGCGTTTTTTATTGCGATATTTATCTGTGGATGTGGCTATAAACCAGTTTCAAAGATCTCGCAGGATTTGGTTGGAGATAGAGTTTATGTTGATGTGATCATTAGCAAAGAAGAGCCAAAAAATAGCGTTTGGATAAAAGATGCCGTAAAAGAGGGTATGGTCGCAAGGCTACATAAATCACTATCAAGCAAGGATAGCGCTGATACTTCGATAATAGTTTCGGTAAAAAGCTTAAATTACGAGGCAATCATCTATGATGAATATGGCTATATCACATCTTATAAAGCTCTTTTAACTCTAAACTATAAAACCAAATTTAAAGATGGTCGTGTCATAGATATACCTGCTACGGGCGAGTATGATTTTAGTGTGGCAAGACGTCAAAAGAGCGTAAGATACGCTGATAGTGTCATCAGTGATACTCAAAAATACGAAGCTATAAAAGAGGCCTCAAAAGAGGCGTTTGATGAGTACATCGCAAATTTAGCTGTAAAAGGATATAAAAATGGCAGCAGTAACCGTTAGTCAAATAGTCAAGGAAGCCTTGAGCGAGATAAAAGATCGCCATTTGATGCTAACGCCAGAAAATTACACCGAAGTTTATAATGAAATTTCTAAAAAATATGGCTTTACAACTGAAGAGAGCAAAAAGATAGAAAAATATATCTCAAGGCTTGGTGATGACTATAAAGCGCAAGCTATAAGCCTTCATATAAAAACGGTTGATGAGTTTGTAGCTTTTATGACCGCTAGGCTCTCTCATGGTGCTAAAAATGGCACAGCACAAGTGGTCGATGATAAAAAGTTAAAGTCACTAAACGCCTTTGCAAGAAGAATCCTCCAAGCTATCTCTATGCTTCACAACAAAGATGCAAAAGCTCTAGCAGAGCAGGGCATGCAGCTACTTGCTAGAAGATATGATGAGAAAAATCTTGAAGAGATGTGCCTTAAATGGTTTGACTTTGTAAGCTCTTACGATACTGAATTTTTGGACTTTTTGAAATATTACGGCGTGAGAGACTTTGACGATCTAAAGACTATGAGCGCTGAGCTTGAGAAATTCTTATCTCAAAAAAATGAAAATGCAGAAGAAAACGCTCTAGTGGAGCTTTTAAATTTTGCCCTTGAGCCTTCTATCACAAAGGAGCTTGGCGAAGAGCTTAGCACCATTAGAAGCGTTTTGAAACAAAATCCACAAAGCCTAAATAGCAAAGAATTTCAAGATAAGATAAAGGGTTTTGTTGATCGCAGGATCGAAGAAGATAGAACTGAGATTATTGAAAAGGTTGGCTCATTAAATAATATCTTACAAAACATAGGCGAGAGGATCTCAGACATCGCAGCTAGCTCTCAAAGTAACTCTGTAAAAGTTCAAAATATCAAAAATGATCTTAAAAATGTAAACCTAAATACAAATAGTATTGAACATATAAAGAATATGCTTATAGAGATAGCTGGTGCGCTTGAGATAGAGAGCAAAGAGCTCGGTCTTGAGATGAATAGTAAGCAGACTACCATCTTAGAGCTTCAAAACAGAGTTGCAAGTTTAGAAAAAGAACTTGAAGCTGCAAAACTTGAGAGTAGAGAAGATTTTTTAACAAAAGTGGCTACAAAAAGAGCTTTGATGAGAGAAATTCAGTGTATTGAAGAGGCTTATAAACGTTACGGCACAGACTATTCGATCTGCTTTGTTGATATTGATTTCTTTAAAAAGATAAACGATACTTACGGACACGAAGCTGGCGACGTGATCCTTTCAGCAGTGGCTCAAGTGCTTAAGAAAAATGCTAGAAAGGTTGATTTTGTCGGTAGATATGGTGGCGAGGAATTTGTCATTTTGTTACCAAGTACGAGCTTAAAAGATGGTGTTAGATTTGGCGAGAAGCTAAGAAGCATGATCGAAAATTTCAAATTTATCTATAAAAACGAGCGCATCAAAGTTACCATTAGCTCTGGTGTGGCGACAAGAAGTGCAAATTTAAGCGATACGATGACACTTGAGGGCGCTGATAAGATGCTCTATCTTTCAAAAGAGGGAGGCAGAAACCAAGTCATGCCAAAGATAATCGAGGAAAAATGAGCCTAGCGAAATTTCTTGACGGCAAGCCACTTTACTACAAAGAGATCGACTATGGCAGGATCATAAGGGCTTATGATACGATCAAAGGCCATCTAAAGCCTTTTAAGATAATCCACATCATCGGCACAAATGGCAAAGGTAGCACAGGCCGCTTTTTAGCGCAAATTCTAAGCCAAAATGGTGCAAAAGTAGGTCACTACACGAGCCCACATATATTTAAATTTAACGAGCGATTTTGGCTAAATGGCGAGGTCGCTAGCGATGAAATTTTAGAGAGAGCTCACGAGCGTTTGCAAGCTCTTTTGAGTGATGAATACAAGATAAAAACGAGCTATTTTGAGTATATGACGCTGCTTTCTGCGGTGCTTTTTGAGGGCTGCGACTACTTTGTCTGCGAGGCTGGCATGGGCGGCGTGCTGGATGCTACAAATGTCTTTGAAAAAGAGCTAAGCATCTTTACTCCGATAGGCTTTGACCACACGGCGATATTAGGCAACAGCTTAGAAGAAATTTCACGCACCAAATTTGAAGCCATGGGCAAAAGAGCTATCTTAAATGATGAGATGAACGAGATAAGTGTGGCTATCGCAAAAGAGATCGCAAGCGAAAAAAAAGCGGTTTTGAGCTTTCCAAGAGAAATTTTGACCAAAGAAAATTTAAACGAGATCGCAAACTACGTAGATAAATTTAATCTACCAGAGTTTTTACGCTCAAATTTAACTCTAGCCTACGCAGCAGCTAAAATTTTAGATAGCAGCATAGATATTAAAAAGCTTGGCGCTTTATCGCTTCGTGGCAGATGCGAAAAGATCGCTTCAAATTTATACGTGGATGTCGGTCACAACGAGCTTGGCGCTAAGGCTGTGGCTAAGAAATTTAGCCAAGAAGAGTTTGACGGCAAGAAGCTAACACTAGTTTATAACTCATTTTTAGATAAAGATTTCAAGGCAGTTTTAGCAGCTCTAAAGCCAGTTGCCGAGGTCGTGCTGCTTTATCACTACCACTGCGAGGGCAGGGAGCTTGGCGGAGAGCTCATAAACAAAGCGCTAAACGAGCTTGAAATTTCGCATAGAGAGTTTGAGTCAAGCGATATGAACGATATAAAAGAGGCAAAAAACGGCAAAATTTACCTAGCATTTGGCTCGTTTCACCTGACCGAAGCCTTTTTAAAAGAGTACTATGCAAGCAAAGGTCTATGAGTATCTTTTAACACACACCCCACAAATTCTAATCTGCGAAGATGACAAAGAGGCGGCACTCTGCGCTGATGCGGCCAGTTTTGCTGGCTTTAGCGCATTTAAACTACCTGATTTTAGAGCTAAAAAGGGCGATGATCTAAGAAGCTTTAACGAAGAGCTCTTTGAAATTTCATCCGTTCTTAGCAAATACTACAAATTTGATGGCAAAAAGATCATCATAAGCCCATTTAGCACGCTTTTAAACCCACTTCCAACGCAAAAAAATCTAGAGAGCTCAACAATCAAGCTAAAAGATAATCTAAATTTAAGCGAATTTGCTGACTTACTCATACGCTTTGGCTACGAGTGCGTCGATATCGTTGAGAGCGTTGGCGAGTTTAGCATTCGTGGCGAAGTCATTGACATTTACGGTGTAAATATGGATGATCCTGTTAGAATTTTACTCTTTGGCGATGATGTGGAGAGCATAAGAAATTATAACACTGCCACGCAAATTAGTAATAAAGCCGAGCTAAGCGAGGCCGAGATCGTGCCATTTATCGCAAATTTGAGCAAAGACGAGTTTGAAAAGGTCAGCCAAAAGATCGAGGATATGCAAAGCGACGCCTTGGTGAGCGACCTAAATTCGCTTGGATTTTGGGCGATCGATAGCTTTAGTGACTATTTAAAAGTTTTTGACTCAAGGCTTGTTAAAAAGATCGATTTTGAAATTTATGACGCACCAGAGGAGAAATTTAAGGGCATTGAAATTTTACCCGAACCAAAGACCTTTAAAGATCTAGAGGTCACTTTAAATTTTGACTTTTTCGAGCTAAATAAGAGCAAAAGTATAACCGTTCTTTCAAGAAATGAGGGACTTTTTAAGGGTTATGAGCTTGATGGCTTTACAAATGTAAAGCTTGAAATTTCGCCTCTTGTGGTAAATATAACTTCAAGCGACAAGATAGTCGTTTCACTAAATAAATTTGAGAAAAAAAGGCGAGTTAAGCGCTCAAGCCTCGTTGTCGATGAGCTAAAGGTAAATGACTACGTCGTGCATGAAGATTATGGTATAGGCAGATTTTTGGGGCTTGAAAAGATCAAGGTTTTGGGTGCGACGAAGGAATTTGTGGTTATTGCCTACCAAAATGATGACAAGCTTCTTTTGCCGGTTGAACATCTAAATTTGATAGATCGCTACATCGCGCAAAATGGTTCTATGGCGGTGCTTGATCGCTTAGGCAAGGCAAATTTTGCCAAGATAAAAGAGAAGGTTAGAGAAAAACTCTTCGCGATCGCTTCAAAGATCGTAGCGATGGCGGCAAAAAGGGAGCTAATCGCAGGCAAAATTTTACAAAAAGAGGATATCTCTTATCTAAATTTCGTCCAAGACGCTGGCTTTTCATACACGAGCGACCAACAAAAAGCGGTAAATGATATAAAAGATGAGCTAAAAAGCGGCAAGATTATGGATAGGCTGCTTAGTGGCGACGTGGGCTTTGGCAAGACCGAAGTTGCGATGAATGCCATATTTACCTGCATAAAATCGGGCTTTAGCGCATTTTTCTTCGTGCCAACGACGCTTCTTAGCTCGCAGCACTACAAGACGTTAAGCCAGAGATTTAGCAAATTTGGCATAAAGGTCTTTAGGCTGGATCGCTTCTCAAGCGCTAAAGAAAAATCAAGCTTGCAAAAAGCGCTAAAAGAAAATGAGCCCATAGTTTGCGTGGGTACGCATGCGCTTCTTGGCGTAAAGGCTGAAAATTTAGGGCTTATAGTGGTTGATGAAGAGCATAAATTTGGCGTTAAGCAAAAAGAGCAGCTAAAAGAAATTTCTCAGCACTCACACATCTTAAGTATGAGCGCCACGCCGATACCAAGAAGCCTAAATATGGCGCTTAGCAAGATAAAAACATATAGCATTTTAGCCACTCCGCCAAGCTCAAGGCTGGATGTGAGAACAAGTGTCAGAGAGTGGGACGAAAAGGTCGTCAAAGAGGCGATCATGCGTGAGCTAAGACGTGGTGGGCAGACCTTTTACATCCACAACCACATCGCAGACATCGAGCAGACGGCAAATGAGCTAAGAAAAATTTTGCCAAAGCTTAGAATTTTGATACTTCACTCAAAGATAAATGCAAAAGTCGCTGAAGATGAGATGATGAAATTTGAGCGGGGCGAATATGACTTGCTGCTTTGCACCAGCATCGTTGAAAGCGGCATTCATTTGCCAAATGCAAACACCATAATCATAGAAAATGCTAATAAATTTGGCATGGCTGACCTGCACCAGCTCCGTGGACGAGTTGGCAGAAGCGACAAGCAGGCCTACTGCTACTTTTTAGTAGAAGATAAAGACGCCATTAGCAAAGACGCTCTAAAACGACTTGTGGCACTTGAGGGTAACTCATTTTTAGGCGCTGGCTCGGTGCTAGCCTATCACGACCTTGAGATAAGGGGTGGTGGTAACATCATCGGCGAGGCGCAAAGCGGCCACATCGAGGCTATCGGCTACTCGCTATATCTAAAGATGCTAGAAGATGAGAT
>CAUSWS010000018.1:0-12400 GCA_963535265.1 uncultured Campylobacter sp.
TTTTAGATAATAGTTAATTTTAAGACCATAGATAAAATGGATAATGGTTTGTTTTCTGCAACCTTCTAACTATCTCCACCTCGTTTATGTCTTCAAATTTGATCTTAGTTTTTACGATCATGAGGATTTTATCTTTGAAATTTACATCTGAGACTAGTCCGCTGGATTTTACATAAGTAAAGCCGTCATGGTAGCTCACACGCACTTCATCAGCTATCTTTAGCTCGCTTATCTTTTTTAAAATTTCATCGATCTTGCTCTCATCAAGCTCGAGCTTTTCGCATTTTTCTCGCTCTTTTTGTCGCAAGGCTCGCTCTAAGGTAGAGAGAGGATTAAACGAGCTAAAAATTTTCGCCCTATCTTTACTCACCGCTCTTGTGCCCTCCGATCTTTTTGTTTCTATCCTGCCCAGTCGCTTCTGGTAGCAGGTCGATCGCACGCAGGATTGAGTTTTTGCCAAATTTCTCTTTTATTAAATTTAGCGACTTTAGCACCGCTTTTTCCTTGGCATCATCTTCAAATAGGCTAAACTCAACCAAATTTTCTTTCACCACATCGTTTGCAGATATGCTTATTTGCCTGATTAGCCCAGCATTTTTTATCTTGTTTAAAAGTAGCTCCTCAGCCGCGCTCATCAGCACGCTTGAGACATTTGTGGGCGTTTTAAACCGCACACTCGCACGTTGCTGCGGCTCAAGCTTATCGGCAAATCTCACATTTATCGTTAGCCCGCTCGCCCTTACATCTTTGTTTATCATCCTAAGTGCGAGCCTGTCAGCCATCTCTTTTAGCACGATCACCGCCTCGCAGCGCTCGTAGTCTCTGGGCAAAATTTCCGAGCTAAAGTAGGACTTTGTGCTTGGTTTATAGGCCTTTATATCGGCTATCGTCGTTGGCTCTATGCCGTTTGCGTGATCGATCGTGATGTAAGCATCGACGCCAAAAATTTTTTCAAGCAGGCTTTTTGGCGCATTTGCGATATCTTTCATGCAAAAGATGCCGCATTTTTCGAGCTTTAGCCTAGTTTGCTTACCGATACGCCAAAAGTCACTTAGCGGTTGGTGCGTCCAGAGCTGCTTTTTGTAAAGCTCTTCGTCAAGATACGCGATGCCGTCATCTTGGTGCTTTGCTAGTATATCAAGGGCGATCTTTGCGAGGTATAAATTTGTCCCAATGCCGCAAGTCGCCGTAACGCCAGTCGTTTTTAAGATCTCATCCATCATCATCTTTGCCATCTCTTTTGCGCCAAGAGCGTAAAATTTCAAGTAAGAAGTGAGGTCGATAAAGCACTCATCGATCGAATATACGTAGATGTCCTCTTTGGAGACATATTTTAGATAAATTTCATAAATCCTAGCAGCGTAGTCGATGTAAAACTGCATCCTAGGAGGTGCAGCGATAAATTTAATATCCCTTGGTATCTCAAAGAGCCTGCAGCGGTTTTTCACCCCTTTTGCACGAAGCGCAGGGCTAACAGCTAAGCAGATGCCACCACTACCACGACTAGCGTCAGCCACGACAAGATCAGTTTTAAATGGATCAAGCCCGCGCTCTACGCACTCAACCGAGGCGTAAAAGGACTTTAGGTCGATAACGGCGTAATTTTTCTCTTGCAAATTTTGGTTTTTCATAAGGGGATTATAGATGAAATTTGGTAAAAGTTAGTTTGCAAATTTTGTTTGAAATGGCTTAAAATTTTAATAAAAATCTTTTAGAAAAAGGCTAAATTTGAGTGCAAAGACCCAGCATCAAAGATATCGCCTCCACTCACAGCTAAATAGCTCCGTGATCAGAAACTACGCCAAGATGCGTTCTAGAGAGCCGATGCTTATAAATGTAAATGAAGGCATAGCAACTGGCAACGTGGGTGAAATTTTAGTTGGCACGCTTGCCACTCACCATCCCAGAGCATGTCATCGCCATCTGCGAAGGTGCATGGCATGGTCCTGAAGTGCTAAGCAAAAGAGCCTATGCAAGCACGGCCGCGCCAATGTCCTAACTCACGACAAAGGCACATCTAGTACCACTCAAAGCAACTGCAGACGCAGGGTCTTAGCAAATTTATAAAAATATAAAGGTGAGATCAAGCTGGTCGCTGTAAATTTCAAAATTTAGCTCTCGCTTGTGGGCTAAATTTATCCGTAAATTTTCTTTAAATTTTCAAGCTTCGTGCTTGCGTTTAGTAAGAGCATATCAGCAAGAACTAGCCTTATCATCGCGGTTGCGACGACACTGCCACGTATGCCTATGCAAGGATCGTGTCTGCCCCTTAGCTCAAAATCCACTGCCTCGCCCTTTAAATTTAGCATTTTTTGCTCTTTAAATATCGAAGGCGTTGGCTTAAAATGGCTCTTTAGCACGATCTGGGCACCACTGCTTATGCCACCAAGTATGCCACCAGCGTTGTTGCTTAAAAAGCCAAGCTCGTCCATCTCGTCGTTGTTTGCTGAGCCAAGCATGGAGCTTACATTTACGCCAGCACCGATCTCTACGGCCTTTACGCCGTTTATACCCATTAAGGCCGCCGCTAAAGCGCTATCTAGCCTATCATAAAGTGGCTCGCCAAGACCAGCTGGCACGCCTTTAGCCACGCTTAAAACCACAGCTCCTACGCTATCGTGCTCGCTTCTAGCTTTATTTACCGCCTCTTTCATCGCCTCTTCGTTGCCAAGGGCGTAAATTTGCGAATTTTGAGCAAAAGCAAAATCAACCTTGTCACTAATGACCTTGCCAATGCCAAGCACGCCGCTTAAAACTTCTATCTTAAGCTCATTTAAAAGTAGCTGTGCAAATGCCCCGCCAGCAACCCTTACCGCAGTCTCTCTAGCGCTCGCTCTCCCGCCACCTCTGTGATCTCTAATGCCATATTTTTTAAAATAGGTAAGATCAGCATGCCCAGGGCGGAAAATTTCACGTAAATTTTCATAGTCGTTTGACTTTTGGTTGTTGTTAAAAATGGCAAAACCTATCGGCGCGCCGGTGCTCATGCCATCAAAAACGCCGCTAAAAATTTCTATCTTATCAGCCTCATCTCTTGCCGTTGTGAAGCTACTTTGCCCAGGTCGACGCCTATCAAGTTCGCTTTGGATGAAGTCTATATCGATCTTTAGCCCAGCTGGCAAGCCGTCTATCACGCCACCTATCGCCACCCCATGGCTCTCGCCAAAGCTAGTTAAGGTTAGTTTTTTGCCAAATGTATTCAAAATTTATCCTATTTTTTGATTTTTTCTAGCGCTATCTTTGCAGCAAGCTGCTGGGCTTGCTTTTTTGAGCTACCAACAGCACGTGAAATTTCCTTGCCGTTTAGCAGCAGAGCTATCTCAAATTCTTTCTTGTGATCAGGTCCAAAAGAGCCGATGAGTTCGTAGCTTGGTATGACGCCAAGGTTTGCTTGAGTGACCTCTTGAAGGGCTGTTTTGTAGTCCTTTTCAAGGTGCGCAAAGTCGATCTTTGGGTAGCAAAGCTCAAGCAAGCTGATCGAAATTTCACGCACTTTAAGAAGCCCAGCCTCAAGGTAGATAGCACCCATCACCGCCTCAAAGGCGTCGCTTAAAATGCTATCTTTCTCTCTGCCGCCGTTGTTTTCCTCAGCTTGGCTAAGTCTTAAAAACTCGCCCATATTTAGCCGTCTAGCCATATTTGCAAAGCTTTTTTCATTTACAAGCGCGGCTCTTAGCTTACTCATGTCGCCCTCTGCGATCTTGCTAAATTTCTTAAAAAGATACTCAGCCACGAGCAGATCCATCACCGCATCACCCAAAAACTCGAGCCTCTCGTTGTTTAGCGCCTGCTTGGTGCTCTTGTGCGTTAGCGCCTCTTCTAAAAGCTCGGTTTGTTTAAATTTATACCCAAGATTACGTTCAAATTCTTCTAAATTTTTCATATTTTATTCTCATCTTTTATTTTTAATGCCTCGTCCCTTGCCATCTGGTCGCACTCCTCGTTTTCAGGGTGTCCTGCGTGCCCCTTGATCCAGCTAGCGATGACTTTATGCGGCTTTGAAATTTCTAAATACTCCTGCCAAAGCTCGACATTTTTTACATTTTTAAAATTTTTCTTTTGCCAGTTTGCAAGCCACTCATTTATGCTATTTACCACGTATGAGCTATCGGTTATTAGCCTCACCTCGCAAGGCTCTTTTAGCGCTTTTAGCCCCATTATCGCAGCTTTTAGCTCCATTTGGTTATTTGTCGTAAAGGCCTCGCCGCCACTTGCTTTTTTCTGCGCTTCGTTATATCTCAAAATGTAAGCCCAGCCGCCAGCTCCAGGGTTTCCAAGGCATGAGCCGTCACTAAAAAGTGTTACTATCTTCACTTGGTTTTTCTGTGATGTGGGATAAAATTTTTACACTTCCTAGCTCGTGGCAGACCGGACAGCGGTAGAAGTGCATAGGAAAAGAGTTTTTGCAGTTTTTGCAAACGTAGTTAAAGCTTAGCCCAGCCGCGTCAAATTTAGCATCTTTTAGCCTTTTTATGACATTTAGCTCAAAGCCGTAAATTTCACAAGGCTCATCTATATCGCCCTTTGCGTAAAAGAGTGATTTGTATTTTGGATCGCTTAAATTTATAGGCGTTTTTAGGTTGTAAAGCAGGTCTAGTACATCTTCAAATTTGGCAAAATCTTTTAAATTTTCTAAATTTTCATTGTGTCTTATGAAAAGTGCCAAGATCATGCGCTTTAAAAGCTCAAAATTTTGGCTAAGGTGCGAGAGAATTTCTGCCTTCTCGCTAAAGCTTAAATTTCTATCATCAAGCGTGCTAATCGCCTTTATATAGGCCTTTTGATCTTTCACGTTTGCCCCAAGCTCTTCAAGAGAATTTAGTGCATAAAGCGCTTCTTTATAGTTTTTAAGCTTCTCATCTATCATCGTTAAAAAGCGCAGTGCGAGGACATTTCTAGGGCTTAGCTCAAGCGCTTTTTCAAAGACTTCGCTAGCTTTTTTTAAAAATCCAGCCTTAAAATAGACCTCTCCAAGCTCGTTTAGGATAAATTCTTTCTCGTTTTTATCTTTTACCTTTTCAAGTGCGATGAGATAGACGCCGATTGATTTTTCAAAGTCACCATTTTTAGCAAAGGTCTGACCTAGCATGCTAAGGCTTGGTATATCTACTTCTGGGCTTTTTAGCATCTGCTTGTGCTCGTCGCTTATGCCATCTTTGCTGTCAAATTTCTTTATAAATTTCTCGATGCGTTTTTTCTCATCTTTGCTAGAAAATATGCCCCAAGCATAGCTTAAAGCTGCGATCATCAAGATGATACTAAATAGAATAATAAGGCTAAATATCGGATCTCTGTGTCCAATGAAAAAAATATCCACGCTTATACTTTGTAATAAAATTTTACTTTAATTATAACAAAGCAGTTGTATAATTTTGCTTATGATAGATCCAAAATCCATTGAAAAATTAAAAAACCAAATAGACATTGTTAATATCATCGAGCAGTATATCCCTGTTAAAAAGATGGGCTCAAGCTACAAGTGCGTATGTCCGTTTCACGACGACAAAAACCCGAGCATGAGCATAAATCAAAACAAGCAGATGTATCACTGTTTTGCCTGCAAAGCTGGCGGAGATGCGGTTAAATTTGTGATGGATTATGAAAAGCTAACCTACCCAGATGCGATAGAAAAAATCGCTCAAATTTCAAATTTTAGCCTTGAACACACAAACGACAAGGTGCCAACGCAAAAAGAAAATAAGCACATTTTAGAAAAGGCAAATGCCTTTTATAGAAGTGAGTTTTATAAAAACGAAGCGGCCGTTAGATATATCAAGTCGCGCGGTATAAATGATGCGATGATAGAGAAATTTGAGCTTGGCTGGGCTGGGGATAGTAAAAGCACCATTAGGCTTTTGCAAAATGAAAACATAGAGCCCAAAGAGGCGCTTGAAGTTGGCATCGTAAAGCAAAATGAAAAGGGAATTTACGCTAGTTTCATCGAGCGCATAACATTTCCTATCTACTCGCACACGACAAGGCTAGTTGGCTTTGGCGGTAGAACGATCTCAGATCACCCTGCAAAATATGTAAATTCGCCCCAAAGTGCGCTCTTTGACAAGTCAAAGCTGCTCTATGGCTACCACCTTGCTAGACAAAGCATATTTGAGAAAAATCAGATAATAATAACAGAGGGCTATTTAGACGTCATCATGCTTCACTACGCTGGCTTTACAAACGCTGTTGCCGTGCTAGGAACTGCACTTACTACAAGTCACTTGCCACTTTTAAAAAGAGGCGAGATAAGCGTGGTGCTTTGCTTTGACGGAGATGGCGCTGGTATAAATGCAGCCATAAAGTCAGCTCACCTGCTAAGCATAAATAAAATAGATACAAAAGTAGTCATCATAAGTAACGGCGCAGATCCTGCTGATATGGTCTTTGCAGGCAAGATAAAGGAGCTTAATGAGCTCTTTGGCTCAGGCGAGGACGCGGTGAAATTTTATATAGAAAAGATCATGCAAAAGTATGACATCACGCGCCCAATGCAAAGAGATAACTGCCTAAGCGAGATAAAAGCCTATATGGACGAGCTTGGAGAGGAGATAGCAAGCTCGTATGTGACAGAAGTAGCGGCAAGATTTAACCTAACTCCACAAAGCGTGGCAGATAGGTTTGGGCTAAAGCAGAAGCCAAAAAATGAAAATAAATTTAAAAGAGAATTTAGAAAAAAAGGCAAAGATGAATTTAGCAACTCTGTCATGGTAGATGAGGTGCCAGCTGTGATGAACAAAGACCCGCTTGAGTTTGCACTTTTTAAAACCATGCTAAATAACCCAAACTACAGAGATGAGATACTCTCAAAGCTTGGAGCTAGATACTTCATAAAGCATCCTGAGTATCTAAACGCCATCCTTTATAGATACGACGTGAGCGATGAGGAGATGGTTAGAGAAATTTTAATGGACGAAAAGATCCATGAGATCACCGATACAACCACTTTGCAAAAGGCTATTTTAAATATGCAAATTGCCTTTTACGAGAACGAACAGCAAATTTTAAAAGGCTCTGACAACCCAAAAAAGATAGAAATTTTAGAAAAACTGCTATTTATCATCAAAGATCTCAAGACTCAGCTTTATAAAATTTAAAAACTCACACTTTTTCAGCTTCAAATCATAAAACAAAATGTAAAATATCTAGAAGTAATAAATTTTTTTAAGTTTATTTTTATAATTTAAGGCTCTTTTATGATAAATGCTAAGAGATTTGAGACAAATTTTAACGCTATAAGCGAGTTTGGAGCATTAAAAGGTGGCGGTCTAACAAGACTTGCCTTTAGCAAGGAAGACCTTGAAGCAAGAGAATTTCTTATAAATTTGATAGAGAAAAATGGCTTTAAACTTAAAATTGACAATGTCGGCAACATCTATGCCATCTATGATGAGGGCTGCGAAGCGGACGCTAAGCCAGTTTGCGTGGGCTCTCACATAGATAGCGTGCCAAATGGCGGCTTTTATGACGGCACGCTTGGCGTTATGGCTGGACTTGAGGCGCTAACTGCGATAAAAGAGGCTGGTAGCAAGCTAAAGCGCCCGCTTTGGCTCATAAATTTTAGCTGTGAGGAGTCAAGCCGCTTTAAGACAGCGACTATCGGCAGCAAGATAATAAGCGGCAAACTTGGCGAGCAAAGGCTTCATGAGCTAAAAGATGAAGATGGAATTTCACTTTTTGAGGCGATGAGTGCGGCGGGGTTTAAGCCACAAAATTTAGATGAAGCCATCCTAAAAGAAAACTCCCTACACGCCTATCTTGAGCTTCACATCGAGCAAGGTCCAGTGCTTGAGCGAAGTGGTATAAGCGTTGGCGTAGTGAGCGGTATCGCAGCGCCTATTAGATTTGAGATCACAATACAGGGCAAAGCTGATCACAGTGGCGCAACTCCTATGAATATGCGCACTGACGCCCTGCTTGCCGCCTCACACATCATAATCGCTGCAAATAAATTTGCTAAAAGCAAAAAAACAGCCGTCGCGACCGTTGGCTATGTGCATGCAAAACCAGGCGTTTTAAACGTCGTGCCAGGCGAGGTAAGGCTTGGCGTTGATCTGCGAGATATCGATAAAAAAAGCCTTGAAGAGCTAAATTTAGAGCTTAGAAATTTTATAAAAGAGCTAAGCCGTGAGCTAAATTTTAGCTACGAGATAAGAGAGCTAAGTAGCGACGAGCCAGTAAAACTAAGCGAACATGCCATAAATTTACTCGAAGATGAAGCCAAAAAACTTGGCGTAAAAACACTTACTTTGCCAAGTGGGGCTGGGCATGATGCGATGAATTTAACAAAGCTTGCAAACAGTGTTGGCATGCTCTTTATCCCTTGCGTGGATGGCATCAGTCACAATATCGCAGAGGCGATAAATTTTAAAGACGCCGTTTCTGCAACAAAAATTTTAACAAACGCACTAATTAGACTTTCAAACGAGGAGTAGTCATGGACAAAATAGCAAAATTAGCACTATCTTTAAAAGATGAGCTCATCAAAGACCGCAGATACTTTCACTCGCACCCAGAAACTGGCTGGTTTACCTTTTTTACGACTGCGGTTTTGGCAAAAAGACTTAGCGAGCTAGGATATGAGGTGAAGCTTGGCGAAGAGGTTGTAAAAAGCGATGCAAGGCTTGGAGTTGGTAGCAAAGAGCAGTGCCAAAAGGCTATCGAGCGAGCCAAAACACTACTAAGCGCCGATGAGGCAAAATACCTTGAATGCATGAAAGATGGCCTAACTGGGCTAACAGCCTTCATCGACACAAAAAGACCTGGTAAATTTACGGCATTTAGATTTGACATCGATAGCGTTGATGTGACAGAGAGTGCGGATGCTGATCACAGGCCTTGTAAAGATGGCTTTGGCGCAGATATCGCTGGTATCACGCACGCTTGTGGGCACGATGGACACATGGCGATGGGTCTAGCACTTGCAAAGCTGATCGCTAAAAATTTAGACGAGTTTAACGGCAAATTTAAATTTATATTTCAAACAGCAGAAGAGGGCACAAGAGGCGCTGTGGCTATGGAGGCTGCTGGCGTGCTTGAGGGCATCGAGTACCTACTTGGCGGACACATAGGCTTTCAAGCAGAAACAAATGGGGGTATAGTTTGTGGCACAAATAAATTGCTTGCAACATCTAAATTTGACGTGCATATCACTGGTCGTTCAGCTCACGCAGCAGGAGCGCCGCAAGAGGGAGCAAATGCCCTTTTAGCCGCTGCTCAAATGGCTCTAAATATGCATGGCATCACAAGGCACGCAAAGGGTGTGACTAGGATAAATGTGGGTGTTTTAAGAGCAGGTGAGGGCAGAAATGTCATCGCACCAAATGGCTATCTAGCCTGCGAAACAAGGGGCGAGGATACAAATTTAAATGAGTTTATGTATAAAAAATGCATGGATATCGTAAAAGGTGTGAGTGAAATTTATGATGTCGAGAGCAAGGTCGTGATGACAGGGGGCACAAGCGGGGCAAATAGCGATAAAGAGGTGACTGAAATTTTCTATGAGGCGGCAAAACAAAGCCCATTTATAGATGACGATAAGATCGTTAAAGAGCTTGACTTTGGCGCTTGCGAGGACTTCGCTCACTTTATGAGAGCTTTGCAAGATAGGGGCGCAAAGAGCGGCTATATGATGATCGGCACAAATTTAAAAGCAGGACATCACAACAGCAAATTTGACTTTGACGAGGAGTGTTTGGTCGCTGGGGTTGATATCTATCTAAGGGCTGCTTACAAACTAAATGGAGTGAAAAAATGAAAAATGCTTTACTAATCAGCGCTTCAAGCTACCAAGATACTGGCTACTTGAGACACTGCAAAAACTGGGTTAAGGACTTCTTGGGTGAGAGCGGTAAGGAGGAAATTTTATTTATCCCTTATGCTGGGGTTAGACGAACAAATGACGAATACGAGCAAAAGGTTATAGATCGCCTAAAAAATAAAAATATAAAGTCGATCCACCACTACGAAGATAAAATTTCAGCTATCAAAAACGCTAACAGTATCGCAGTTGGCGGCGGAAATACCTTTATGCTGCTTTACACGCTTTATAAGCTAAATTTAATTGAGCCTATAAAAGAAGCTGTGGCAAATGGCGCAAAGTACTTTGGCTGGTCAGCTGGCGCAAATATCGCTGGCAAGACGATGATGACGACAAACGATATGCCTATCATTATGCCAAAGTCATTTGATAGCCTAAATATCTTCCCATATCAGATCAACCCGCACTTCATAAGTGGCAAGCTAGCAGGTCATAACGGCGAGAGCAGGGAGGAGAGGCTAGAGGAGTTTTTAATAGCAAATCCAAAAGATACTATCTATGCACTGCCTGAGGGCACGGCTTTGCTTATAGAGGGCAACGAAGCTGAGGTCATAGGATATAGCGAAATTTTAAAATTTGAGTATCAAAAAGAGATAGAAAAAATAGAAGTTGGAACTAAATTTAAAATCTAAACAAGGAGAGAGGTATGGAATCATTCAAGCTAATTGCTGCCATTCTTGGCATCGTTGCAGTTGTCGCACTTCTAGTCTTAAAAAAAGAGACGAGAACGGTGCTAATAGGTGTTGGTTTGGTGCTTTGTATAATCGCACTAAAACCGATGGGGGCACTAAGTGCTTTTACTGACTATATGACAAAAGCAGGGCTTATAAAAGCTATTTGTGCGAGTATGGGTTTTGCCTTTGTTATGAAATATACAATGTGCGATAAGCACCTTGTTGCGCTTCTTACAAAGCCACTTAAAAACGTGGGATTTATCTTGATCCCTGTAACAACCGTGCTAACTTACTTTATAAATATCGCTATCCCTTCAGCTGCTGGCTGCTCAGCTGCTGTTGGTGCGACGCTTATACCACTTCTAATGGCTTCAGGCGTTCGCCCTGCGATGGCTGGTGCGGCTGTTTTTGCAGGTACATTTGGCTCAGTCCTAAGCCCAGGCTCTGCGCACAACATATATGTGGCTGACCTTGTTAAAAAGACAGTTGAGGGCTACACAGTTCAAGATATCATAAAAGTGCAAATTCCTAGCGCATTTACCGCTCTTGCTATCGTAGTTGTCATGCTAACTATCGTCGCAATACTTTTTAAAGACTATCAAAAAGGTACAAATTTCACTCTTGAAAGTGGTGCTACAAGCGAAGAGAAGTCAAATTTCAAAGTAAATTTGATCTACGCGCTTATGCCACTTGTCCCGCTTGTGATCTTAGTTATCGGAGGAACAAGCCTTGCAAAAGACTATAGCTTTTTGGCATGGACAAAGATGGGTGTTGCTGAGGCGATGATACTTGGTGCTATCATAGCTATCTTTGCTACTCTTACAAACCCACAAAAGATTACAAAAGAGTTCTTTAACGGCATGGGTCATGCTTACGCTGATGTTATCGGTATCATCATCGCAGCAGGTGTCTTTGTCGCTGGCTTAAAGGCATGCGGAGCTGTTGATGTGGTTATCGCATGGTTAAAGACAGATCAAAGCTACGTTAAATTTGGCGGAACATTTGTGCCATTTATCATGGGTATAGTTACAGGCTCGGGCGACGCTGCTACATTTGCATTTAACGAAGCTGTCACAACAAATGCTGCTGCTCTTGGCTTTGAGCAAGATAAGCTTGGTATGGCTGCAGCCATCGCTGGCTCACTTGGACGTTCAGCTTCTCCGATCGCTGGAGCTGCTATCGTTTGCGCTGGTATTGCTATGGTTAGCCCAGTCGAGCTTGCAAAAAGAACATTTTTGGGTATGTTTCTCTCTGTTGTGGCGATCGCATTTTTCGTCATCTAAGGATGAAAGATGGATATCTTAAAGAGGTTTATAAACTATACGAAATTTAACACCACGACAAATAAAGAGAATGGATTAAAAGGCGTCATGCCTTCTAATCCAACCGAGTATGAGCTAGCTCTTTTTATAAAAGATGAGCTTAGCTCGCTTGGCATAAAAGATATCATCTTGCAAGACAATGCTATCTTGATAGCAAAAATCCCCCCAAACTGCGAAAACGCCCCAAGCATCGCCTTTTTTGCGCACTTAGATACAAGTAGCGAGCAAAAAAACGACACAAAAGCCAAGATAGTAAAATACACAGGCGGCGACATCTGTTTAAACGAAGAGCAGGGAATTTACCTTAAATTTAGCGACAACCCAGAGCTTAAAAAATACGTTGGTGACGACATAGTCGTGACTGACGGCACTAGCTTGCTTGGCGCTGACGATAAGGCGGCGATCGCTAGTATCGTAAATATGGCTAGCTATTTCATGCAAAATTCTGATGTGAAGCACGGCAAGATCGTGATCTGCTTTGTGCCTGATGAGGAGCAGGGCTTGCTTGGTGCAAAGGCGCTTGATGTAAATTTGCTTGGAGCCAACTTTGGCTACTGCTTAGACTGCTGCGAGATAGGCGAGCTAATATA